>JBAXGN010000021.1 GCA_037139415.1 Verrucomicrobiota bacterium
ATTGCGCCAGGGATTTTTATTAAAAACCCGTCCCAGTGTCGAAAGTTCGGTTAATTGTCTTCATGCTTGATCGGATGAATAAGCATCCAACCATTGTGGCTCTTTGTCAAGATTGTCTAATTGCCCCTTTTATTCCTGCGGATATAACAACAAACGGTTATGGACCAGGATGAGCAGGTCGTTTTTGCCGTCGCCGGTGAAGTCGGCAATGATGGCCTCGCGCGGCTCGGGGAAGTTGCCTTGCATACCACGGAAGGTGCGCTCTTCAAACACCTGCCAGCGGTTGGCAGGCACCAATTTGCCGTTGCGGTCGTAGATGACGATATCTATGTAGTTGCGTGCGGTTTCCAGGAAAACCAGGTCCTTGCGGCCATCCTGATTCAAGTCACCCGTGACGACGTCGCTCAGGCGTCCGTCCTTGATGGGGGTCTCATAGCCGTCCAGTTCATTGAGTTCCCACACCTCACCCTGAAGCGGCAGCCAGGCGGCGGTGCTGCCACCCAGGAAGCCAACGCTGTTCGGCTTGGCATCGCCCAGACCCAAGGGGCAAAGCTCGGTGAATTCGGTAAAGGGCAAGGGCAGACTGCGCGTCACCTGCCAGGCGCCGCTGGCATCGCGTTCGGATAGGGTCAGCGTCTTTTTCTCGCCATCCAGCAGGAACAACGAAGGAACCGGGCTGCCCGCCTTGGGCAGGGCGGTGGCGGCGACAATCCGCGAATTGACGGCAGCGCCATTGATCTGTTCCTTGACTTGGAAATTCCAGTTGGTGGGACCGTTGTTCGGGGCGACATCGCGTTTCAAGACCACCGCGCGCAGAAAATTTTTCTGCGCCAGCAACAGCTCTTCCCGCCCGTCGCCATCCACGTCGGCGCGGCCCAGCCAGGGTTGCTCCGCCGCGCCACCCGGGGGGGCCAGATCGGTTTCCTCGAAGTCTCCGCCATCCGTCTGCCGCAGCAGTTTCAACTTTTCATAGGGGATGGCGACGACAAAATCCATCAAACCGTCCTGGTCAAGATCATGCGCCAGGAGCGAGGCGGGGTTGGACTTGAAATTTTCACCCAGCTTCTGGGAACGGGTATGGCCATCCGCGCCGCGCAGCACAAAGGACCGTTTGCCATCCTGCTCCACGATGACGGCAAGCTGCGGTTTGGCCTTGGGGGACAACCGCGCCGTGGTGATGGCCAGCGGACGCCCTTCAAGCGGGATCAGCGTGGGGAACGCCACCCGCCCGTTGGGATCGTATCGAGTAACCCCGACCTGCCGCTCATCCGCGCTTAACAGGAAAATTTCGGGACGCCCATCGCCATCCCAATCTGCCACAGCGAGATCGGAAACCCCGGTGAGGGTGGAAAAGGTGCGCCCGGCGGCCAGGGTGCCATCCTTCTGCTGCAAATAGATGGTAAGTTGCCCGCTATCCGGCTCGGCCACCAGCAAATCGCTCAACCCGTCGGCGTTCACGTCGGCCCATAACATACCGCGTTTGCTTTTGGTGGATTTGTTCAAGGGCAGGATTTGGAATTGGCCGGCGAGAAAGGGGGTGGAGAGTTTTTCCGCCGGTTTGCGGATGAATTTGGAAACGGCGGCGCGGCCGGAATTCAACGCGATGGTGACAATTTCGGTTTTATGGTCCTGCTCCAGGTCGTCCGCCCAATAGGATCGAATCGGTGCCATGGGGAAATAAATTTCCGGCCCCAACTGGCCGGCGGCACCTTGGAAACGAACGCGGAGGGGATTGGGCGAATCCCAGTTGGACAACAACAAATCCTCACGCCCGTCGCCGTCAATGTCCAGCACTTGCACGGATTTGAGCGTGCCGGTGAACGGGATTTTTTCCGGTTCCCCCAAAGTGTGATCGGGCTTTTGCAGGAACACATAAATCTGGTTTTCCCCGAGCAGCAGCAGGTCCGTGAGGCCATCGCCATTAAGATCTCCGGTGGCCAGGCAGTTGGGGATCAACTGGCCGTCCTCGATCTGCCAGCGCTTGGGGGCGCTCCAACCGTTCGAGCCCTGGTTGTAGAGCACCACCAGTTCCTTGGGATCGCCAAAATAGGCCAGGTCCGGCCGGCCATCGCCATTGAGGTCGGCCACCACCAGATCGGCAATGCGTTTTTCGGAGGCGATGGATTCAATGCGGAACCGCGAATCTGGCGGCAACTCATTGGCCTCGCGTTTCATCGTCCTAGCGGGAGCCCGGTTGGTTTTGCCGGTTTGATTGTAAAGCAGGTTGATTTTGGAACGGGCATTATTGACCACGATCACGTCCAGCAATCCGTCGCCATCCAGGTCGGCGCAGCGCAGGTTGCTGATCTGCTGCTCAATGGGAAAGTGTTCCGGCCCGGTAAAGCCGAACGTGCCGTTGGTGCTCTCGGCGTGCGCCAAGCCGGTCAAACCGCAGGCCAGCAGGATCCCTGCCAGCCACCCGCGTTGCCTCCGGAGCAAAAAGGTTGGATTCATGATCTTTCTTTCATTCCGTTCTGACGAACCAGGTGAAGAAACCTATTTCGCGGCGGGCAGATGGGTCAGCGTGATGTTTTTCAACACGCCCGTGGTGGCCCAAGTCGCGATGCCAAGGGGTTTGGATTCTTCAATTTCACCTGGGCGCAGCGAGATGACCTTATCCCGGTAATCCACGTTGGCGGTCTGCTTGTCATCAATCCAAGCCTCGATTTTCGTCGCGGTGACGCGCACGCGGATATGGTACCACTTGCCGTTTTCAAAACTCAGGAAGGCCGTGGTGTCGTTTTCCGAGGCATCCATGCTGTCAATGCTGGAAATGCCCACGGTGCCGCCCCCCCAGCCGCCCACGATAAAGGTGCAATGGGATTTCTGCACCGGAAACGTCAGGCCGCAAAAAAAGTCGCTGCCGGATCGCCGGCAGGCATCGAGGTTGATTTCAAAATTCACCGTGGGCACCGGGTTGGTGTAGTTGACCCCGGTCATGACGGCTTCGTTCAGGATCAACTCGCCGTTCTTCACCTCCACCTGGCCTTTGCCGGCAAAATCGGTGACCCGCCAGCCATCCAGCGACCGTCCGTCAAAGAGGTGATCCACGTCGGGTTCAGCGGCTGACGTTGTGGCCGCCGGAGCAGCGGGCTTGGCCTTGGCCGTTTGGGTGGGACCACAGTGGCAACCGGCCAGGCCGAGTGCCGCAATGAGTGAAATGGCGAGTATGCCGGTGAAACGCAAATTCATCGTTTTACTTTCAATTGGTTTATGACTATGCATCAGTGCGGTGTTTATACGCCCAGCGGGCGGAACTTGGAAATGAAATTTTCAAGTTGGCGCTGCATGCCAACCAGCACCGGTGGCCGAGCGGGAGAAAAAATCCGGGGAAAAATTCTTGGTATTGCCGGTTACTTCAGATAACCTATTCCTGTGGAAAAAGTAACCGCCAAATACACCTCGTTCGCCGCCGCGGAAAAGGCGGAACGCGACTATTACCGTTCCTTGAGTCCCGCGGAACGTCTGAGCATCGTATTTGAGCTGCAACAACAAGGCCAACCTGATGAAACTGAGCCCCGATCTGCGCGAGTTTGTCGCCTTACTAAACTCAAGGAAAGTTAGGTACCTGGTGGTGGGCGGCCACGCCGTGGCTTTTCACGGTTTTCCGCGTTATACCGGGGATGTGGATTTTTTTATCGCCGGTTCGCCGGACAACGCGGAGCGAATCACTGAGGTAATCCGTGAATTCGGGTTCGGTTCAGTGGGCTTTCAAACTTCGGATTTCCTGGAACCTGGTGTGGTATTGCAACTGGGCCGGCCCCCCAACCGCATTGATATACTGACGTCCATAGACGGTGTGGCGTTTGACGAAGCGTGGGCAAGCCGGGAAGAGGCTGCGTTGGATGGTTTGCCGGTGCCCTTTATCGGCAAACAGTGCCTCATTCAAAATAAGCGCGCCTCGGGACGTCCCCAAGACCTAGCCGACATCCAACGGTTGGACGATGCTTCTTAACCGTAGAAACCATCGCCGAAAAAACCGAAAAATCCGCAGTTGGCAACCGTAAAAAGGCTGCTACATTAGCCGCAGCCCGTGAAATGCAAAGTAATTGAGTAGAATAACATACCATGAATACCAGTGGCGCTGTGAGTTCAGTGTTGGCCATGAAGGCCAAACCCGGTGAAATCTGTACCATCACCCCGGAAAACACGGTTTATGAGGCCATCCAAAAGATGGCCGATCACAACGTTGGCGCACTCCTGGTCATGTCCGGGGAGCGGCTGGTAGGCATGATCACCGAGCGTGATTACACCCGCAAAGTGGCGTTGCGCGGCAAACAATCAAAAAACACCCTCGTTCAGGAAATCCTGACCACGAACCTCACCACGGTGGCCCCTAATCAAAGTGTGGATGAATGCCTGCGGCTGATGACCCAGCACCGCATCCGGCATTTACCGGTCGTGGAAAACCAAAAAGTTCTGGGCGTGGTCTCCATCGGCGACCTCGTCAACTGGATCATCACCACGCAAGGCGTCATGATTGATCAGCTTAAGAAATACATCGGCGGTCATTATTAAACGGGCAGACCGACTTGCTAACGTTCCGCGGTCAGACCTGCTTTGATCAGGTTCACAGCCTTCTCCGCACCGCTCCCCTCCCCGCCGCCGGTGAACTTGAAGTCATCCAGACGCTGTTCCAGGTTCTTTCCTGGAGCCAGTCCGCCCAGAAATTTATCCCATTCCGCTCCTTGGGCGGCGGGCAGGTTCGCCCGCCAGACTGCGTACTTGGCCAAGGCATCGCCCGCCAGCACCATCTTGCCAAAATGCGCCTTTTGCGCCGTGACATCCGGTTGCACCCAGGCGGCATAACATATAACCGGCAGTTGCACCGGCGTTTTGCTTTCAATTTCCGCTTCCCAGCTCACCAGGTTTTTGTCCGGATCCCATGCGCCGTTGGATTGCAGTGGTTCCACCGGCAGGCTCAGTTTGACGGTTAGTTTGTCATCGCCACCGCCCAGGGAAAAATCAATGGCTTCCTCGCCCAGTTTACCGAACGCCTCCTCCGGCGTCGGCGTTTTTGCATCGGCTTCCCCCGCATGCTCCTTTTCCCAACGCTTTGCGTATTGCTCATAGTATTTTGTTTTGGCTAGGAAGGCCTTCCACGACTCCACCGCCGCCTTTTGGTCCTTCAGGAACGCCTGCTTGACCGGCTCACCCAGCTTGTCCGCCAGGCACGCCCGGAGCAGTTTGATCCAGGCTTCCTCGTCCACCTCCAGCAAGCTGGCCAACAGCATCGGCGCCTGTTCCCCATGCACATACCCGTGTTCGATGGCATACTGCACACTGCGCGCTGTCAGTGTGGCCAAGGCATTGGTTTCCTTTTTTCCGGACAGGGCCACTTGCAAGAGGTATAGGTTGAGGTTCTTTAAATCTTTGCGAAAAGGACCATCCAGAAACTGTTTCAGCGCCTGGAACCCCTTCGCCTGGCCCAGTTCACTCTGGAGCCATTCCGTGATCAGGGTAGCCACTTGGTCCGTGGCTTTCAGGCGCAGCTCAAGACGTCCATGCAAATCGTCCAGGCCCCGGACTCGTTCCAGGTACGTGGAGAAACTGCCCAACGAGGTATGGAAATGCCGGTATTGGCCCGCGCCTCCCACATCATTGGGCAACTGATCGGAAAACACCCCGTCGAACACATGCCAGTCCTTGCCGGCGTCGTAACGATAATTCGGAAAAATCGCCTTCAACCGATTCAGTTCATCCGCGGGGAACTCCACCGTTTTGGTGTCGTTCCCATCGTTATCCACTCGGCGGCAGCTCAGCATGCGCTGGATGAGTTCTCCCTGCGGTTGAAGTTCCACCGTGTACTCCTCATGCGGACACCCGGTGGTGAGGAGTAACAGAGACGTAAGGGCGAGCGGCGGCGCCAGCCGGATGAACACCTTACCAAACCAAGTCGTATTGATGCCGGTCATAAGTGTGTTCAGGATGCACATTGCCAATCCTAATAACAAGCGCCAAAACGAACCGTGCGTGTTTTGCCAAGGCTGCCAGCGCGTTGGGGCGTTACGAATACTACGAGGTGGGTAGGGTCTGTGGTTCCGTCCCCCCTCACTTTGGCCCTTGCCTCAAGGAATCGCGCGAACCGCATTTTTTGGTGCGATGGCAGAATCCGAGGGTGAAAGGGGCGGATGACGACACCGCTTTGTATGAAACCCCATGCATGAGCGGAAACCTGCTGGATTATAATGCCCGCAGGCTCCCGTGGCGCGAATAGCTTTATGTAACACAAAAGGTTTGAGCATCCTTATCCAAAACGGCAGCCAACTAACGCGCTGCGGTAAATGAGAAACGGACCGGGTAAATACGATTCTAGTCTTGCTTTTGAGGCTAATTAGAATCAATGCTGTTTGACGTGAAACCGAAGCTCTATCTTGAAACTACCGTGCCAAGCTACCTCACCGCTTGGCCCAGCCGGGATTTGATCCGAGCCGGCCACCAGCAAATAACGAAGGAATGGTGGCAGACTCGTCGAAACGGTTTCGACATCTACATCTCGCAATTTGTATTAGATGAGGTTACCGCAGGCGACGCAGATGCCGCAAATGAGCGTCTTTCGGCACTCCAGAATCTTCCACTGCTTGACCTCACGGATGATGTAATTGAACTGGCTGAGGCTTTGACAACCTCCCTTGTGCTGCCGCATAAAGCGGTCACCGATGCAGCCCATATCGCCATTGCAGCAGTCCATGGAATGCACTTCCTGCTCACTTGGAACTGCAAACATATTGCCAATGCGGAGATGTTCGGCACCATTCAAAAAGTGTGCCAGGAGAGAGGATTTCAATGTCCGGTGATTTGCACTCCAGAAGAATTGATGGGAATATAGGCTTATGATGAAAGACGACATTATCAGTCAAGTGCGGCAGGTACGCGAACAGAACGCGGCCAAATTCAATTATAAGTTGAAAGCCATCATGGCAAACGCCCGCAAACGTCAAAAGGATTCGGGACATCCAGTGGTGTCCTTCGCTGTAAAACCCAGGAAGGCGATTTGACAAGCGCTTCATGGGGAAGGCCGGGGGGTAAAAGGGGCGGATGACGACACCGCTTTGGATGAAACCCCATGCATGAGCGGAAACCTGCTGGATAGCAATACCCGCAGGCTCCCGTGGCGCAAATGGGTTGGGAAACCCCAAGGCCTTGGCGCGCTGATCCAAAACGGCGTCGCGGCCCCTTTACCCCACCTTGCCGCCGTACTCCAAAATTTCCCGCGCCGTCCTGTTTGAGACTCGTCATCTACGTTTGCGGTTGGGCTGCCATGGGAACACCCGAATAGCCGCTTCCAGATGGAACCAAACCGAGCTTGAGGCAGCCCTGGTGTTTTGCGCGATTGACGAACCGGCGGAGTTTTGCCATGATCGCGGCATTAGCAAAATGAAAGAGCAACAATCTATCAGCCTAATGAAAATGACATTCAAGGTATTGGCAAGTCTGGTGCTGGCCATGGCGTTTGCGGGCACAGCGAGTTTGCAAACGGTCCAAGCAGCCGAGGGACCGATTAAAATTGGCGCACTGTTCTCAGTGACCGGTCCCGCCTCCTTCCTGGGGGCACCGGAATCCAAAACCGCGCAGATGCTCGTGGATAAGATCAACGCGGAAGGCGGCCTGCTGGGCCGCAAGGTGCAACTGGTGATCAAGGACACCGGCGGCAGCCCGGAGAAGGCCGTCTCCTTCGCCCGCCAATTGATCGAGGAGGAAAAGGTGCTGGCCATCATCGGCCCCTCCACCAGCGGTGAAACGATGCAGATCAAGGCGCTGTGCGAGGAAAACAAGATGATCCTGATTTCCTGCGCCGCCGCAGAAGTGATTGTCAACCCCGTCGCGAAGTACGTCTACAAGACGCCGCAGAAAGACAGCCAGGCGGTCACGTGGATCTTCAAGACGATGAAGGAAAAGGGCATCAGCAAGATCGCCGTGTTGAGCAGCAACGACGGCTTCGGCAACGCAGGCAAAAAACAGGTTGAAGAAATGGCCAAGGCGGAAGGCATCCAGATTGTGCTGAGCGAGGTGTATGACAAACAGGCCACCGACCTGACCGACGTGCTGACCAAGGTGAAATCCACCGCCGGCGTGCAAGCGGTCGTCAACTGGTCTATCGTCCCGGCGCAATCCATTGTGTGCAAGAACCTCAAGCAGCTTGGGCTGAATGTGCCGCTGTTTCAGAGCCATGGCTTTGGCAACCGAAAATATGTGGAGCAGGCGGGCGTCGCGGCCGAGGGCACCCTGTTCCCGGCGGGCCGTTTGCTGGTGGTCGAGGAACTGGCGGACAGCCATCCGCAAAAGAAGCTCCTGGCCACCTATAAGAAAGATTATGAGACCACCTTCAAGGAAGACGTCAGCACCTTCGGCGGCCACGCCTATGACGGCGTGCTGATCGCCACGGCGGGCATCAAGCAGGCGGGCTCGACCGACCGCGAGAAAGTGCGCGACGCGATTGAAAATCTCAAGGGCCTCGTGGGCACGGCGGGCATTTTCAATTTCTCCGCCAAGGATCATACCGGCCTGGACCTCGACGCGTTTGAAATGCTGACGGTCAAGGATGGCAAATTCACCATTTACAAAAAGTAACGAAGGGGTTTCAGGAAACTTCGAGCCCCGGTGTGGCATCAAACCCGGGGCTTTTTTCTAAACCGCCACGGCATGGAAAATGGCTCCATCATATTGCAGTATCTGCTATCCGGCATCACCAAGGGCGGCATCTATGCCGTCGTGGCGATCGGATTCAACCTGATCTACAGCGCCACCGGCGTGCTGAATTTTGCCCAGGGCGAATTCGTGATGCTCGGGGGCATGGTGGCGGTGACGCTGGCCCTCTTCGTGCCGCTCCCCGTGGCCGTGGTTGGCGCGGTGGTGATCGTGGCCCTGCTGGGCTGCCTGCTCGAAATGGTATTCTTCCGGAGATTGCGCAAGCATTCCATCCTGCACCTCATCATCATCACCATCGGCCTGTCCATCGTGATTCAGGAAGTCGCGCTGCACATCTGGGATGAGAAAGTGCGTTCCCTGCCCTACTTCACCGGCAACCAGGTTTCCTCCATCACGCTGTTTGGCGCGATGATCTCGCCCCAGGTGCTCTGGGTATTGGGCGCGGTGGGACTGTCGGTGGCGGGGCTGCACGTCTTTCTGAAGTACACCCTGACCGGCCGGGCCATGCGCGCCTGTTCCTCCAACCCGCAGGCGGCGATGCTCGCGGGCATCAACATTTCCAATATGCGCACGCTGGCCTTCGGGCTCAGTGCCGCGCTGGGTGCGTTGGCCGGATGTGTCATCTCACCCATCACCATGACGCATTATGAAATGGGCGGGCCGCTGGCCATCAAGGGATTCGCCGCCGCCATTCTTGGCGGGTTGGGCAACCCCATGGCAGCCGTGGTGGGCGGGTTACTGGTCGGCATCCTGGAAGCGTTCAGCGTGAGCCGGCTGCCGTCGGCGTTCAATGACGTATCCGCCTTTGTCATCCTGCTGTTGGTTCTGTTCGTGCGGCCGCACGGATTGATGGGCCGGCCGGCGGGCGATAGCGTGAGGGAACATTGATGAAACTCTTGCGCACCTCATTCCCCTTTCTGTTATTTGCCGTGGCGCTGATCGCCACGCAACTGATCATGCGCGCCACGGAGACGGAGTATTGCCTCACGCAGCTCACCATGTCGCTTTATTACGCCGTCGTGGTGCTGGGCCTGTGCCTGGTGATGGGTTATGCCGGGCAGGTGTCGCTGGGGCACGGCGCGTTCTTCGCCCTGGGCGCGTACACCTCGGCCTTCCTCACCACCCATAACTTTGCTTCCGTGAAAGACTGCGCCCTCGCCAAGGCATTTCAGGACTGCCACGGCTTCATTCTGAAGAGTGATCTGTACGGCGGCCAGCTTATGGTGGTGAATCCGTGGGCGGCATTCGTAGCGGCGCTGGTCCTTACGGGGTTGATCGCCGGCCTGATCGGGTACCCGGCGCTGCGGTTGAAGGGTCATTACCTGGCCATGGCCACGCTGGGCTTTGGCCTGATCGTCAATAAGATGATCACCGGCACCGACTGGCTGGGGGCCACCGATGGCATCAATGGCGTGCCGGAATGGAACATCCTGCCCGGCCTGATCGTCACCGGCAAATCGGCGGCGCGCGTTCCCAACTTCTACCTCGCGGGCGGACTGCTGCTGCTGTTGTTGGTGCTGCTGCGCAACCTGGTGCATTCGCGGGTAGGCCGGGCATTGCAGGCTATTCATGACCGGGAGACTGCGGCGAACGCAATGGGGATCAACACCGCTGCGTACCGGCTGAAGACCTTTGTGCTCAGTGCCGTGCTCGCCGCCGCCGCCGGGGTGTTCTTTGCCCATTACACCGGCGGCATCTCGCCCTCGGAGGCCGGCGCGGTGAAATCCGTGCGATACGTGGCGCTGGCGGCCGTGGGCGGCATGGCCAATCCGTGGGGCGTGGCCGCCATGAGCACCTCGCTGAACTTCTGTTCCTTGCGCGGCTGGTTTGGCAGCTACGATCAGGCGGTGTTTGGCGCGATTCTGATTATCATTATTTCCGTGGCGCCGGATGGCCCGTTGAAACCGATTGGGGCCTGGGTGCAACGCATGTTCAAACGCATCTTCAACCGGGGAAAGGCGGAACATGGCGCTGCTTGAAACCAAAAACGTGCGCCGCTGCTTTGGCGGACTGGTGGCGATCAACCAGGTCAGCTTCCGCGTTGAGCCCGGCCAGATCAAGGGCCTGATCGGCCCCAACGGCGCGGGCAAGACCACGATGTTCAACATCATCTCCGGCCTGCTGCGGCAGGACGAAGGGGAAATCCTGTTCAAAGGCCGCCCCATCCACGGGCTCAAGCCGTTTCAAATTGCCCGGCTGGGCATCTCGCGCACCTTCCAGAACCCCAGCCTCTTCCTCCAGATGAACGTCGTGGAGAACGTCATGGTGGGACGCCATCGGCGCAGCCATTGGGAGTTCCTGGGTTGCTGCCTGCGGTTTCCCGGCCAGCCAAAAGAGGAGCGGGACATCCGCGCGGCGGCGATGAAGCAACTGGAATTCTTCGGGCTGGCCGGGCTGGCGGAAACTCCGGCCAGCGCGCTCGCCTTTGGCCAGCGGCGCATGGTGGAACTGGCCCGCGCCCTGGCCACGGAACCGGAATTGCTGCTGCTGGATGAACCGGCCAGCGGCCTGAACAACAAGGAAAAGGAAGACCTGGGCGCGCTCATCCGCCGGATTCGCGACCTCGGCGTCACCGTCTTGCTGGTCGAGCATGACATGACGATGGTGATGTCGCTCTCGGATGACATTGTGGTATTGCACCACGGCACGCCGATTGCGGAAGGCCCGCCGGCGGTGATCCAGAACGATCCCAAGGTGATCAGCGTCTATTTGGGCGGAGATTTTGAGCATGTTGCTGCAAGTAAATAACCTGCGCTGCGGCTACGGCAGCCTGGAAGTGATTCACGGCGTCAGCCTGCATGTGAATGCGGGCGAGATCGTGGGGCTGCTGGGCGCCAACGGCGCGGGCAAGACCTCGCTGCTCAAGGCGATGGTCGGCCTGCTCTCCCCCACGCATGGCGACGTGCGCCTCGATGGCCGATCCGTGCGCGGCCTGCCCCCCTGGCGTAGCGTCAGCAACGCCATGGTGCTGGTGCCCGAGGGTAAAATGATCTTTGCCGACATGACCGTGCATGAAAACCTGCTCATGGGCGGTTACCATAATCCCGATCGCACGTTGCAGATGGAACTCATCCTCGACCGCTTCCCGCGGCTGCGCGAGCGCATCAGCCAATTGGGCGGCACCCTCTCCGGCGGCGAACAGCAGATGCTCGCCCTGGGGCGCGCCCTGATGGCCCGGCCAAGACTGCTGCTGCTGGACGAACCCTCGATGGGCCTGGCCCCGCTGATGGTCAAGGAGGTCTTTGCGGAGATTCAGCGGCTCAAAGACCTGGGCGTCACCGTGCTCATCGTGGAACAAAACGCCCTGGCCACCCTGCAAATCGCCGACCGCGCCTACGTGCTCGAAACCGGCGAGATCATCCTGGAAGGCCAGGCCGCCGACCTCCGGCACAACCCCGAGGTCAAGCGCGCTTATCTGGGGAAAGGGTGATAGGATCCATTTTCCGTTACGACCCTTTCTCATTGACCGGAAGAGCCTTTTTATGGAGTGTCGGCACTATGATAATAGACTGGTCACCGAAAACAATGAGCGAGAAGTTTGTTCAACAGGACGTTGGATGATACTCTCATGAAACGCGCCATTGCAGCTCTTGGTTTGATCGTCGCGCTCTTCATAGTGACGATCTTATGGTGCCGTTGGGATTCGGAGACAAATCACGGGTTCTCTTGGGGCTATTGGGGCCAGTTCAACACCGTCAGCAATTCTCTTGCGAGACTCCCCGGAGTGACGATTGTCAAATTTGGTTGCAACACCGATGTAACCATGGAGGAGTTTGCTTTGACATCACAACAGTTGACGGTCATCAAATCCACATGTGGTTTAACGAGGATGACCCGATTCGGGAGCTTTCCGGTGAAGCCCTTTCCAAGGCCCTGCTTGAAAAGAGTCGCAGAGAAGCATCCAACAAACCGTCTGCAGGCAACGCCAGGATCGCGCCTCGGTTGGCAAACGGAAACCATCGGTCTAGTGTACCCGCGCCGAGGCGTTAGCTGCCTTGAACTCTTTATGCGTAAAAATAATCGAATGGTGGTTGGGATAGCGTGGTATCGACCGGAGCAGTGGACCTTAATGCTGAGCTTGATACCCAATCCCGAGGTGTTTCCAAACACCTATACGGAGTGGCTGGGGCGTGCATCCAACACGTTACGTGTTTTGAGCAAACAAGGCTTCACCGTGCAGAAGGTGGATATTGATGTCAAAGCGTTGCTCGCTTGGGCGTCCGAGCTGGGTCGTATTCCAGACGGAGCCGCCCGCGCTGAGTATGCGCAGTACTTAATTGGCAAAGCGGATAATGAAACAGGCAATTGACGCCTCACGAATTGGCTGGAAAGGCATGGCCTCAGCCTCTCTGGCACACCCTTCGGGGTGCATTTCCTTTTCTAACGGTTTACCGGTGGTCCGGCCCCTCCCCCCTCCGGACGACACCGGCTACTGGCTGTGAACCCTTCGGGTTCGGCCAAGACAGGCTTCCAGACATTCGGTCATCCCGAGCGGGATGAAAGATGGTAGCCGGAGCCGTCGTGAGGGGAGCGGGGCACGACCTCCGGAAAGTCGCCCAATAAACCCAACTGCACCCTGAAGGGGTGCCAGAGATTATTTTAACGCCCGCCATTAAAGCCGGGAACCCTCGGTTTTTGACGTTTTTGGATGGTTTTCGCGTAAGTGCTTTCAAATTAGCCGGATGGGCGCGTAATTTTGCCAAATGAACGCCAAATTTACTCGGATGGGCGGCTGGATTAGCCAATCATTTGGGTAATTTACTCGGATGGGCGGCTAACGCTGCCATCGAGCGCCTAAATTTGCCGAATGAGCGGGTAATTTACCCGGATGGGCGGGTAATGAGGTCGCCGGGCCGGTCACTTTGCCAAATGGGCGGGTGATTTACCCGGATGAGCGGGTATCCCCGGTCGGGCCTTCGGCACTCAAGGATGTCCTGGTTGATTCTGTCTTCGGGTTTCGGATTTAGCTGGCCCCCTATTCCATTCAAAACAGCGAGGAGCCCGCTTATTCGTCACAACCTGCAACTATCCAGCATGTTACAGAAAAACTCACTTCCAAACTGCACCGTGAAAAAACAAAAACGGTATAGAAACGGTCCAGTTTTGGTGCAGTTTTCCCTTGGGGTATCGCCCCTCACGTCCCCGCGTCCGTCATGCTTTCCAATTTCTCAAAGCTCTCTTCGATGAAAGTTGTATTTTGGATGCGGGCCAGTCGGGCGTACAGACCATCTTTGGCCAGCAGTTCATCGTGGGTGCCCCGTTCCACAATGCGTCCGTGGTTGAGTACCAGGATTTGGTCCGCCTTGCGGATGGTGCTCAGGCGGTGCGCAATCACGAAGCTGGTGCGGTTCGCCATCAGCCGCTCCAGGGCTTCCTGGATCAGTTTTTCCGTGCCGGTGTCCACGCTGGCCGTGGCTTCATCCAGGATGAGCAGCGGCGTATTCTTGAGCAGCGCGCGTGCGATGCTGATCCGCTGTTTTTCGCCCACGCTCAGTTTGACCCCGCGTTCGCCGACCCGCGAGTCATAGCCATTGGAAAGCCGACTGATGAATTCGTGGCAGTTGGCGGCGCGGGCCGCCGCTTCCAGTTCCTCGTTGGTCGCATTGAGTTTCCCATAAAGAATATTCTCCCGCACCGTCCCGTTGAACAGAAACGGTTCCTGGCTGACGATGCTGATCTGGGAGCGCAACGATTCCAGTCCCACCGCAGCGGTATCCTGTCCGTCAATCGTGATGCGCCCGGCGGTGGGTTCGTAAAAGGCCGGCAGCAGATGTACCAGCGTGGATTTCCCCGCGCCAGTCGGCCCGACCAGTGCAATGACTTCGCCGGGTTTGGCCCGCAATGCAATATCCTGCAACACCGCTTCGCCCGCCTGATACTGGAAGGCGACGTTTTCAAACACCACGTCACCCCGCACAGCCGTGGTGAAGGTCTGGGTCCGACGGGTGTCACCGCCTTCCGGGGGCGCTTCCAGAATGTCGAACACACGCTCTCCGGCGGCGCGGGCGGATTGGATCATCTGATTTAACCCGTGCAGCCGCCCGATCGGTTCGTAAAACAACGCCAGGTAAAGAATGAAACCCATGAGCTGGCCGATCGTCATTTCGCCGGAGATGACTTGGCGGCCACCCACCCACAACACCAGGCCGCTGCCCAAGGCTGCCGCAAAACTCATTGCCGGTGAGTAATTGGCCCAGGCCAGCATCACCCGCAGGGTGCCGCTGCGAAAATTATCGGCGCGGTCCGAAAACCGCTCATCCTCATGCCCCTCGCGGCCAAAGGCTTTGATCTGGCGCACCCCTTGCAGGTTATCCATCAGCAGAGCGTTCAGGGCGCTGGAAGCTTCGCGCTGGGCACGATAGCGATGATGCGCCGTCAACGTGTACCAGAGCGCGCCACCGGCAAGCAAGGGCAAGGGGATCAACGCCACCCCCGCCAGTAGCGGATTGATCATGAACAAAATCACCGCGACGCCTAGCACGCTAAGGATGGCCACGGTGCCTTGTTCGGTACCGTCAATCAGCAGGCGCTCGACGTTGTTCACGTCCTCGATTACGCGCGTCATCAAATCCCCGGAGGCGCGCTGATCGTAGTAATGCACGGGCAACCGTTGCAGCCGGGCATAGAGCTGGCAGCGCATGTCATAGATGACATTCTGTTCCAGGGTGTTGTTGATGCGAATGCGCAGACTGTTGAACAAATCCCGCAGCAGAAAAGCAATCAGGAGCGCCAGCATGACCGGCGTGAGCAATTCCAAACGTTTTTTCGCGATGATTTCATCAATCACGAATTGGGTCAGCTTGGGAAAGGCAAACGAAAAGCTCAACGACAACACCGCACAGAGCACCGTCGCCAGCGCCTTCGCCTTGTACGGGCGCAAATAGACGGAGACCCGGCAGATGATCTCCCACGAGGAACGAGGCTTGGCCGCGAAGGTGGGATCGCCGGGGCCGCTGTATTTTGGACCCATTCTACGCACCCGGCGATTAAACCAGAAACGGTCACACAAGAACATGTTTTTCTATTCTCGACAGGGGAACATCCTGGATTTAGGTTGGCCATGGTTCAATTGCACATGATTTGGCTGATTGAAACGAACCATTCATAAAACCTATGCACTGGATTTACCTCGCTGCAGCCATTGTGTTTGAAGTTGCCGGCACCACTTGTATGAAGCTTTCCGAAGGCTTTGCCCGGCCCGTACCCTCGATCTTGGTGGGCGTGTTTTACTGTGTCTGTTTCTACTGCCTGACCATCGCCATGAAGACGATTGATCTCAGTGTGACCTACGCGATTTGGAGCGGCGTAGGCATGGCCTTGATCTCGGCCATTGGGGTGCTGTATTTCCGCGAGCCGGTGACGGCGCTCAAAATATTCGGGACCCTGGCCATTCTCGGCGGGATCGTGGCTTTGAACTTGTCCGCGAAAGCACCTTAGCCGCTCTTCTCCGAGCGGTTCAGAAACCCAGCTTGCGCCTCACCAACCGGGTAGTGTTTTTGCGGCAGACTTAAATTTTACCGCAGCACTGCTTGTACTTTTTCTTGCTGCCGCAGGGGCATGGGTCGTTGCGTCCCACTTTTGGGCCCAGACGCACCGGCTTGGCTTTGGCCACGGCATCAGCGGCTTCCGAGACAATATCGCTGGCGCTGGCTTTTTTCCCGGAGCTTGCAGTTTCAGTGGCGGCCGCGCCACCGTAAGCGCCCACGCTCGGATGGCTCGTTTGCTGCGGCAGGTTGCGCAGGAAATTCTCAAACGCCAGCATGCTGGAAGCGCTGCGGAAAATGTTGTGACAGATTTCCGATTTGATGCTGACCATCAGTTCCTCGAAAATCTTGAAGGCCTCGGCCTTGTATTCGATCAGCGGGTCGCGCTGCCCGTAGGCGCGCAGGCCGATGGAATTGCGCAGGCTGTCCATGGCATACAGATGCTCCTGCCACAAACGGTCAATCGCGCTCAGAATGGTGTAACGTTCCACGGAGGCCAGTGCCTCGGGTTGTTCAAAGCTCACCTTCATGTCGTACGCGTCGCGCACAGACTTGATCAGGAATTGGCAAAGCGCGTATTGCGCGGGCGTCAACCCGTCAAACACGGAACCAGACACCGCCGCTTCACGCCCCGACTTGGCCACCTTGAGGATTTCCGCCTCCGGCAGGCCCAGCGGGAAATTCAAATTGACCCAGTCGGCCAACGCCCGCACATCCCAATCGCGATATTCTTCGTCTGCCGTCGTGGTTTGCTGGACCTTGGTGATGACCACTTCCTCCATCACGTCCATGAGCCGGTCGCGCACGTCGTCGGCGCGGATGATCTCATTGCGGAAGCCGTAAACGACCTCGCGCTGCTTGTTCATCACGTCGTCATACTCGAGCACGCGTTTACGGATTTGGAAATTCTGCTGCTCGACACGTTTCTGCGCGGATTCAATGGACCGGTTGAGCAGGGGATGTTCCAGTTCCTGGCCCTCTTCGTAGCCCATCCGTTCCATGACTTTCACGATGCGGTCGGAACCGAACAGACGCATCAAATCGTCTTCCAAAGCGATGAAGAAGTGCGAGGATCCGGGATCGCCCTGGCGGGCGCAACGGCCGCGCAATTGGCGGTCAATCCGGCGCGCCTCGTGACGCTCAGTGCCCATGACGTGCAAACCGCCCACATCCGCCACGCCTGGTCCCAACTTGATGTCGGTGCCGCGTCCGGCCATGTTCGTGGCGATGGTGATGGAGCCACGTTGACCGGCCCGCGCCACAATCTCCGCTTCCTGCTCGTGGAATTTGGCGTTCAGTACGGAGTGGACCAGTCTCGCCTGCTGTAACAAACGGGATAGATGCTCGCTGGTTTCCACGGATACCGTGCCGACCAGAATGGGGCGTCCCAGGGCATGGATGGTCTGGATTTCCTTGAGTACGGCCGCGAATTTTTCGCGTTTGGTTTTATAGACCGAGTCGTTGCTGTCCTTGCGCACGCAGGGTTTGTTGGTGGGAATCACCAACAGTCCCAGCTTGTAAATATCGTAAAACTCCTGCGCTTCCGTTTCCGCCGTGCCGGTCATGCCCGCCAGCTTGGTGTACATGCGGAAGTAGTTTTGGATCGTGATGGTTGCGTAGGTTTGGGTCTCGCGTTCCACCTCGACCTCTTCCTTGGCCTCCACGGCGGCGTGCAAACCGTCGCTCCAGCGGCGCCCGGTCATCAAGCGTCCGGTGTTTTCATCCACGATGATGACCTTGTTGTCCTGGATCACATAATGCACGTCCTTCAGGTAAATGCAGTAGGCCTTGAGCAACTGGCTGATGCAGTGAATCCGTTGGGCCTTTTCCTGAAACTGCTTTTGGACCTCGTCTTTTTTCTGCATCCGCAGATGGACATCCGCCACCGGGCCGTTGTCAATTTCATGGAAGACCGAAACCAGGTCGGACAACATGAACGCCTCGGGGTCCGACGGACTGAGATGATTGCGGCCTTTTTCAGTCAGGTCCGCCTCGTGCGTCTTCTCATCCATCGCGAAGAATAACTCTTCCTTTTGGGCGTAAAGTTGCTTCTTGGTCTGGTCGGAGAGCAGTTCCAGCTCCGCTTGGTTGATGAGCCGCAGGTTTTCCGGGTCTTCGCAAACTTTCCGCAGCCCTTCGGAGCGTGGGTTGCCGATGCGCACCTTGTAGAGTAGGAGGCCGATTTGTCGTTCCAGCTCCTCCGGGTTTGCCGGCTTGGAACTGTCCGCCGGATGCAACTTCTTGATCAGGTCCTCGGCTTCCTTGAGCAGCCGGTTGCAGAGCTTCTCTTGCACGGCGACCAGGTTTTGCACCGCCGGCTTGAAGGTGTTGAACATCTCATTGCTGGCATTGATGATTGCCGGGCCGCTGATGATCAGCGGCGTGCGGGCTTCGTCAATGAGAATCGAGTCTACTTCGTCCACAATGGCAAAGTAATGGCCGCGCTGCACCTGGTCATCCTTGTTGGTGGCCATGCCGTTGTCGCGCAGGTAGTCGAAGCCGAATTCGGCGTTGGTGCCGTAGGTGACGTCGCAGTAATACTGCTCGCGCCGCACAGCGGGCGTTTGGTCGTGCAGGATGCACCCCACCGTCAAGCCCAGGAAGGTATAAACCGCGCCCATCCATTCACTATCGCGGGCGGCCAGGTAATCATTCACCGTTACCACATGCACGCCGCGTCCGGAAAGCGCATTAAGATAGACCGGCAGGGTGGCGACCAAGGTTTTGCCTTCGCCGGTGGCCATTTCGGAGATGCGCCCGCTATGCAAGGACCAACCGCCCATCAACTGCACGTCAAACGGCACCATGTCCCATTTGAGCGTGTGTCCGCGCACGGTGATTTCCCTGCCGACGAGTCGGCGGCAGGCGTTTTTCACCACCGCAAATGCCTCGGGCAGGATGAGATCCAGTTCGCGCGCCAGTTCCGCCTTGTCCTCGATTTTGGACAGCCGCTCTTTCCACGCGGCGGTTTTTTGCCGCAGGGCGTCATCGGACAGGGAGTGCAGTGTCTGCTCGACCTGGTTGACTTGCGCCACCATCGGCCGCAGCTTCTTTACTTCCCGGTCGTTCTTCGAACCGAAAACTTTTTTAACGATATAGCCAATCATGCTTCACCTATAAACAAATGGAGCGCAACCATACGGAAAGCCATCCAAGGCGTCAAAACATTAAAGGCAGATTAAAAGGCGTTGACCGGAGCAACGATTCTAATTGCCGGGGGAACTTTAATGGCGGAGTTGTCGCGCTATTTCAAGGTCGTGTACACCCGGTGTACATCTTCGTGGTCATCCAAGGTGTTGAGAAACTCAGTAACCTCTTTGCGATCCGTCCCGCTGAGGTCCATCAAATTCTTGGCCACATACCGGATTTCCGCCGCGAGGATATTCCAGCCCATCGCCTTGAGCGCTTTGGAGACGGTATCCACTTCTTTCTTCTCGACGGTGAAGCGCGCGCCTTTCTGGCCTTCGGGCACTTCCTCGGCCTCCAATGGTTCAATCTCTTGCGCGCCCGCCTCAATGGCGTCATTTTCGGCATCGCGTTTGGCGTCGGGGTGCGTGGCTTCCACCACACCGACATGGTTGAAAAAGAAAGCGACGCTGCCGGGTTGACCCAAGGCGCCGGTTTTGAACAGATTGCGGATTTCCGGGGCGGTGCGGTTCCGGTTGTCCGTGAGGCATTCGACCACGACCGGTACTTTATGGGGGGCAAAACCCTCGTAAGTCACCAGTTCAAAGGTGATTTTTTCCTCCGTCAACCCCGCCCCTTTCTTGACGGCACGCTCGATGGTGTCGCGCGTGACGGACCCCTTCCGGGCTTTCTCCATCGCGGCAGCCAGACGCGCGTTCAGGTCGGGATCAGCGCCGCCGAGCTTGGCGGCCACCATGATTTCCCGAACGAGTTTGACGACCATTTGACCGCGCTTTTGCGCGTTGGCCTCACGACCGGCTTGTTTCCATTGTGCACCCATAAAATTATATTTTTATTGTGGCGGCCAATATACGCTCAGCCTAGGTGTGATGAAACCATAAAATGCGGTTATTTAGCAAATCACCCGCAAGGCCCTTGGGCGGACGGAAATCGTGAGGGGCAGATGCCCGACCGGTTCCCCCTCCAGTTCAAACGGCACCCGGCCCGGACTGGTCAGGGTAACCTTCTTTGCTTCCCGATAATTCGCGTACCCCGCGCCTTCCCATTGTTGCAACAGGCTGTGGTAGGACCAGTGCAATAGCGCTGGAACGTTGACTTTGGGGAATAGGGTCAGGTTGACCAATCCGTCTTTGAGGCTGGCATCGGGAAACAACACAAAATCGCCGCCGTACAAACGCCCATTGCCCAGCAATACCAGTTCTGCCGTCGTTGTGCGCGCGCCATCGGAAACGTGGATGGCTGGCTTATGCTCGAACAAGGCTTGAAAACCAGCCACGACATACGCCAGCGGTCCCAAGGTTTTCTTGAGCCGTGGGTGGACCAGTTCCACTGCCCGGGCATCCAGCCCCGCGCCGCCTAACTGGAAAAACAGCCGCTGTTGCGGGTGGCCGTCCGCTTGGTACTCTGCTACCAGTAAATCCAGCGTGGCATGGCGCGCCTGGCGGATTACGGTCCAGGCCTCATTGGGGGCGAAGGGAATGCCCAGTTCGCGCGCGAACACGTTGGCCGTGCCCATGGGAATGATGCCCAGTTTGGTGCGTTCCAAGCCCCCGGGAATGTCCGCAATGCCATTGATGATTTCATTAAGGGTGCCGTCGCCACCGATGCCCACGATGATTTCAAACCCTTCCCGAACCGCCAGCGATGCCAGCGGACGCGCTCCGCCCGGCCCCAGCGTGGCGCGTAATTCCACCTCCGCCGACAGGGTGCGGATATGATGGCGGAAACGCCGCGTCTGGTTGCCACGCGCCATCGGGTTGAAAATGATACAGGTTCGCGCCGTCATGCCGTTTTAGCCAACCGCACGAACATCCCCGAGCGCCACTCCTTGACCGTACGACTGCTCACGAGCCGCAGGCCGCTCGCCTCGTAGGCCTGCTGTACCGCCGGGAACTGATGGTGCAGAATGCCAGCCAATACCAAGTGTCCGTCGGGCTTTAGCCGGTTTAGAATGCGCTCTTTTTCAGCCAGCAACAAATCATACATCAGGTTGGCGCACACCACGTCGTACTGGATACGGGAGTGGAGCGGAATCTTCGTGAGATCGGCGCAGGCGAGCTTGAGCTGGCCGGTCACGTGGTTGCGCCGGGCGTTGGCCCGGGCGGATTTCACAGCCATTGGGTCAAAATCAATGGCCGTGATGGGGCTGTAACCCAGTTTGGCGGCGGCGATGGCAAGAATCCCGGAGCCGGTACCGGCATCCCAGAAGGATTGACGGGTTCCTTTGCGCCGGCTCGCGGCGAGTTGTTGCAGGCAAAAGCGCGTCGTGGCGTGTTGCCCGGTGCCAAAGCTCAAGCCGGGGTCCAACAGCATCACTGCTTGACCATGTACCGGCTGGGCCGTGCTCCACTCCGGTTTCACGAGCAGGGCGTGCCCGATACGGATGGGTTTGAAATGCTTTTTCCACGATTCCGCCCAGTCCTCGCGCTTCACGGTTTCCAGGAAAATTTCCGGCAGGGGCGTTACGCCCGCCGTCTGGCAACGCCCTGCCAGCGTCGCCGCTTTGGTCGCCACAAACGTCTGTTCGGTGTCGCAGTAATGGAAAATCGTTACCGCGCCGGTGTCGGCGTCCGTGTAAATGCAGGGGGGAGCGCCAAATTCCAGTTCAAACAGGTCGGCGACGGCTTCCTCTTGGCTGGCGGTTACACGGGCGAGGATTCGCCACAGCGGGGTTTTGGTTTTTGCGCGCATGTGAGTTAAAAATGTTTCCAGGGGGTGAAATTGAGGCGCTGAATTTCCGCCTCGCGCCCGGGATGCAACGCCACCTCAGTCAGACCGGCGTACTCAACGGCGAACATGGCGGTGCGGGTGAGCGGCAATCCGAGCAGCACCGCCAGGATCATGCGGATCACGCCACCATGTGCGAACACCGCGACCTGTTGGCCGGGATGCTGTTGGCGAATCCGATCCAGCGCTCGCTCCACCCGTTCTCGGAAATCAGGTCCGCTTTCGCCGCCGGGCACCCGGCTGGTTTCGATGAGATGCAGCCATTGATAAAAGTCCACCTGGAAACGTGTCCCCACCTCTTCCCAGTGCAGCCCGGTCCATTCCCCGACATCCACTTCGCGCAGATCGTTCAGGATTTCCGGTTGGCTGGTGAATTGCCCGCGAAACGGCGCCATGGTTTGCTGCACGCGTTTCATTGGGCTGGCATAGACGGCATCCCAGCGCAGGCTCCGGCAGTATTGCGCGCAGGCTTGCGCCTGCTGGTGGCCGAGCGCGGAAAGCTCCACATCCATTCCGCCGATGAAAACACGATGATACGCCTCCGCCACTTCCGCGTGACGCACTAAAAATAAGTTTGTGGGCGTTGACATGGTCAGATCAGGCGTGGTTTATGCCAGTGCGGCTTGTTGGGCGGCCAATAGCTCTTTGATCCCGGCCTTACCCACCGCGAGCAGGTCGGCGAGCTGCGGTTCCGTGAATGTGGATTCTTCGCCGGTGCCTTGCACTTCAATGAATTCGCCTTTGGCATTCATCACCAGGTTCATATCCACCGCCGCGGCAACGTCTTCTTCGTAACACAAGTCCAGGAGCGGCGCTCCCTTGACGATACCCACGCTGACGGCAGCCACGGCGGCGAGCATCGGGCTTTCCTTCAGCAGCCCGGCGGTCATTAATTTGCGAATCGCCAATGACAGCGCCACATAGGAGCCGGTAATGGCAGCGGTCCGAGTGCCGCCATCGGCCTGCAGGACATCGCAATCCACCCACACCGTGCGCTGCCCAAGTTTTTCCAGATCCAGGCAGGCGCGCATCGAGCGGCCAATCAAGCGCTGAATCTCCTGCGAGCGCCCGTCAATTTTTCCCTTGGTGGCATCGCGCTGTTTGCGTTGCAGGGTCGAGTAGGGGAGCATGGAGTATTCGGCCGTGATCCAGCCGCCGGTTACCCCCTGTTCCTTCATCCAGCGCGGTATGGATTCCTCGATTGTGACACCGCAAATCACCCGGGTATTGCCACACTCAATCAGGGTTGAGCCGGCGGCATTGGGGGCAATGTGATTGTTAAAACGCAACGGACGCAGTTGGGCGGCCTGCCGCCCATCGGCGCGGGCGGCACTGGTGGAATTCAGTTCATTCATCATGCCGCCATGTTAAAGGGCCGGACGCCGGG
Source organism: Verrucomicrobiota bacterium (assembly GCA_037139415.1). Classification (NCBI taxonomy): domain Bacteria; kingdom Pseudomonadati; phylum Verrucomicrobiota; species Verrucomicrobiota bacterium. The sequence continues at coordinate 23,395 of JBAXGN010000021.1, forward strand.
GAGCAATGAGGAAAGCAAACGCAAAAATTCAACCATCTGCATCTTTGGCAATGGCCTTGGTAAATCCGCATTATGCAAAATAATTTCAAATGGTATTGACGAAAACTTACATTAGCGTAGTCTGCGAACCATCTCTTATGAAAAAGCAAAGCTTTTTCTAGGGGTTGTTCTTTAAATATTAACTTTGTAGCTTCGGCTGCGGGCTGGTCCGAAAACCGCGAATTTTCCAAGCCCTGCACAGAAATCGACCGAGCGCGCCCAATTGGGCGCGGCTTGGCGTGTCTTCTGTGCAAGGCGCTTCGCGGTGCCTCGGACCAGGGTGCGTTGGGTCGCGCCCTTTCCGCCTGATAGCCTGAGGGTAGCAAACAACGGGCAGGTTAATCATATTATGAAAAAGAATTCGACGGCGAACCATGGTTGGTGGCAGGGAATCAAATCGGGAAGGGTTACGACAACTCTGACGGTACTGCTTTGTCTTTCGGCTTTGTCGGTAATCGCGCGTCCACGTCCCATCACCCCTTTCCTTCCCGAGCACGAAAACTACCGTCAGCGTTTTGAATTATTCCCCACCAACCGGGCCAGCACCCTCTTCATCCCGGAGTTCACCACGCACAATCTATACCTGCGCAATGTCACCCGGCTTGATTCCTGGGCGGGGTATTCGGTAGCCCTCGGTGGCGATCAAGCACCAGCGTCTTATTGCTATATTCCGGCCTTGAGCGGCCCCAAGCGCAACTTCAACCCCCTCGAAGGCTCATTCCGATGGTACTACGCGCCCGGCTGGTCCAGTGGCGAAGGTCCCGGCCATCGTGCTGTGCTAATCGAGGTGGCGGACGTGGCGGAAACGCCCGCCTGCGGATGGACCCTGAGCATCAATCCCCAAGGCACCCACCTGCAAATCCACGCCTTTGCGGGGGATGATCCCGAGCTACTCCTGTCCGCGCCCATCCAATGGGAAGCCGGGGCGTTTCATCAAGTGGGGGTGGTCGCCTCTGCCAGTAACAACGTATTCCGGTTGATGGTGGACGGCCAAGTCTGCGCCCAAAGCACGGGGCCGGGGCCGATGGATCAATTGGTGCCCATGGAACGGTGGGGTTTATTTGTTGGCTCGACCGGCAAAGGGCGGCATACGGCTGAGGGATGCTTTAACGAACTGGTGACGTGGAGCGGGCAATGCACCGTGGCGCATTACGCATGGGATTTCGCCCAGCAATCACCGCGCATGGACTTGGGGCCGATCACGCCTGAGGAAGATCAATCCCGGCGGCAACGAATCCTGGCCCGCCGGGCGGGGATCAACCGGACCACCCTGTACACGATGGACGACAGCGGCCCTCCTTCGCCGCTCTCGTTTGGCGGTGGTGGCGGTGGCGGCACCAATAGCGGTTGGGCATCCTTCGGTCCCGGCCCCACCAATGGTTTGATGCTGACCATTCCCATCTTTGGCTCGAACCTGCTCAGCACCACCATCAGCAACGGCATGACCAATTTCCTCTATGACCTGTTCATGACCACCAACCTGGTGATGAACCACGTCACCAACTCACAATGGACCTGGGTAACCAACGGCTATATCACGGACCTTTTCACCCTCTCCAACCCGCCCAGCCCGGTGGTCTTCTTCATTCTCGGCACCACCAACGACTCGGACGGCGGGGGATTTACCGACGCCTTTGAACTCCTCGTAAGCCATACGTCAACGAATAATTCGGCGGATGATCAACTGGTGGGGTTAGAACTTGTGGATGGAGTGGCCATGAATCCTCCGGCAAACAACACCGCCACATTCCGAGTGAAACGACTGGGAAATTATCCCGTCTGGACCAATGAAGCGCTAACCGTGGTGGTGCAAGCCTCGGGTTCGGCAATTTACGGCACCGATTACACCCTGTCTGAGATTACCACCAACGGCACGAATCTGACGGTGACCATCCCGGCGAATCAAGCCAGTGTGGATGTCGTCTTGACGCCGTTGCCGGATGCCGTTTTTGACGACACGCAAACCGCCACCTTGCAGATCATCGCTCACTGTGGCCGGTGGCAGACGGCCACCCAGGCGACAGCGTTAATTCTGGGGTATTACGATTATAAACATATCTATACCTTGGACGCGGATTTCCGCTCGGGTGTGATGAGCGGCCTGGTGACCACCAATGACACCCTGCAATTCTCCGCGCAGCAACAGACGCAATTCCCTTATATTGCAGTGGCGTGCTCTCTCCGTGGAACGGTGGCACGCATTAATACCACAAACGGTATGGTGATTGGCGAATACCGGACAACACCAATTGATAGAAAACATAGCCCTTCGCGAACCACGGTAGATCAATACGGTAATGTGTGGGTGGCAAACCGCGATGATGATTTGCATGTCAATGGAACGATTAACGGTTCAGTAACGCGCATTGGTTTAATCATTGGAGGAACCCGTTATACCAAGGTTGATTCCAATTACATCGAGAATCCGTTTGGCCAATACGTGAGTATCGCAAGCGCGGTCTATAACACCTGCATTGATCGTGATGGAGATGGCTTTATCCGCACTTCTTATGGATTAACCGATATTCTGCCATGGTCAAACACGAATAGCACGAGTACTGAGGTGGATACTTTTGGCGGCGTCTCGACCGCCGAAGATGAAGCCATCACGGCATATATCCGTGTGCCGTCCGCAGGAACCCGGACTATTGCGGTGGACCGCCATAATGATGTGTGGGTCGGCGGATATGTAAACATTCCAGGCATTTCTCAGCCCCACTGCAAAATCAATGGCGTCACCGGCATGATTGTGCCGGATTCCACCTTTGCTCCCAATGCGGGCGGCTACGGGGGTGTGATTGATGGGGGCGGGAATTTGTGGTCCACCGATTTACAAGGCCGGGTTCTCTATTTGACGCCGCCGTCCATTTTTCCCATCACTGGCAAGGATTGGACTGTTTTAGCTCCGGGCGCCAACCCGTACGGGATCGCGGTGGATCCCTTACATCCCTACATTTGGCAAACGGTGAACGGGTATGTCTTTCGCTGGAATACCAACGGTACGATGTCCATGGATACAAATGATCAGTATTTATTTTGGCATGGTGAAGACTACTCCCAAGGACTAGCCGTGGATAGCCGTGGCGAGGGATGGATCGCCCATGGCTATCAGGAATCAAGCCAAACGGTGGGGCATCTGGATACCAATGCCAACTGGCTGGGCAATGTGCCCTTGACGGTGGAAGGGTTGCGGGCAGAATATTACGGTACCACGAATTTGGTGGGCATCCCCATTCGGGTGGGTTTGGCGGGTAACTTGGATTATGCCTGGACGAATGGCTGGCCGGCAGCGCCAGTTCCGGCCACCAATTTTTCGGCGCGCTGGATTGGCCAAATTGAGCCCCGTGACTCCGGGGAACATATTTTCATCGTGACTGCGGACACCAACGCCATCTTCACCCTCAGTTTGAACGGCAGCGTGCTCCTGGATAACTGGACCTATCCAAACCCAACCCAGACCGTTTGGAGTAGTACCATTGAATTGACCGCCTCCAATGCTTCCGATTTGCGTTTGGAATATGTTCAAGCCGTTGGCCAGCCACGCCTGCGGTTATCCTGGGTGGAACCGGGAACCACGGAAGAAACCAATCCGACCAATCGCTTTGTCCAGCACGGTTTTGGCCCGACGGGAGTATCCGTGGACGCCGAAGGTAAGATTTGGGCGGGTAATCATGATTCACATAATGTCATGCGGATTGACCCGAATGCAGGGGAGGAAGTCGTTACCAACGGACAAACCTATCATGTGGGTGCCGTGGATATGGTGGTGGATTTGGGCGATGGAACAACTCATACTGGAGAATATACGAACGCCGCTTCGCCATACAACTACAGCGACATGACGGGATTCAACAACCGCGTGGTGAATCCCGCTCGTCTGCCCTTGAAAGCGTATTGGACGGTGATGGATGATGGCGGGATCAATGGCGCGTATTGGCGAGCACAGTGGGATGCGTATGTATCTGCGGGCAGCAGTATTGAAGTGTGGGTACGAGCAAACGATGACCGGCTGGCCTTAGCCAGGCAAAAGTTTGTGCCAGCTTCCAATGGCACTTCGGTTCCCAACACAAGAGGTCGTTTCATCGAGTTGCGATTGGCTTTAATCCGCGAAAGTACCAACGCATTTCCCGTGTTCTCCAATCTCACGTTGTACGCCAGTAGTTCCACCTTTACTGGGGATGGCTATTTAGACGACCAGATGATGACCGAGGGCGGCGAGGTAACCTTTGAACCGGTTATCTCCGGGACGGAGGCTTATACCTACCAGTGGTACGCGCAGTATCCCTGGTCTGGTCAATTCGTCGCGCTTAACGGGGCACATGGCACCACACTGACGCTGACCAACTTGGATTCCTGGGATGACGGCACCTTGATTGGCGTCTGCGTCACCAATAATTATGGAGAAGCCCTGTGGCTCGGACCGGCGGAATTATGGGTGGTGCCGCAGGCTATCACAATTCCCGCCATCAACTCCGGGTCTTCAGGCCCGGCCTCGCGCTATCCAGCTACGATAGAAGTTTTCGGCCAACCCACCAATCTGGTCTCGGCAGCAATCACGCTGGACAGCCTGAGCCACGATCACCCCGAGGAACTGAACATTTTGTTGGTGAGCCCCGCTGGCACGAACATCCTGTTGCTGTCTGATGCCGGTGGTTATAACCGCCTTACCAACGCTACCCTCGTCTTTCACCCTGCCTCACTGGGCTACAATCCGCCACCGTATCAGGCGGACATTCCCACTGGCGAAACCTCACATTATGGCCCGTGCAATTATGGGGCGGTGACGCAAATGACCAACGCGCCAGCCGGTCCATATTCAACCAATTTGGAAAATTTGACCGGCACCAACCCCAACGGCATCTGGAAGCTTTACATATATGACCGGCGCACAGGCGGCATTGGCGTGCTGCATAATTCTTGGCGGTTGCAGTTTTTTTATCAATGAAGGACATTCAAAAATAATCTTTAAAACTCGAATAGAATACTATGAATACAACAAACTTCGGTTGGACTTGGCGCGGCGATTGGCAATCCATGCGGTTATGGGTTGGAGCCGTTGGATTTTTTGCCGCACTGCTGAGTGCGCGTTCGGCAATCATCGCGTTTGATCAGGGGGTGGCAGGTTCTGGAATGAATTTCTTCTACAGGACCTATACCGAAGCCGGCATGAAATTTGATATTGCGCGGTTGCCGCAAAATTCGACTTCCAGTGGGCTGTATCAGATTGGCAGTTTGATAACCGGCAGTGTTCCGCACAATGGAACTCCGCACATGGAATTCAGAGGAGAGTTTATGTATCCGATGATCCTTACGTTAAGCCTGACCAATGGTCTGACTTTTGGGTTGAATTCCGTAGATTTGGCAGACATGTACGCGCCTTCTCCAGCTCCCATTACGATCCAATTTATCGGCCTTAAAACCAGCGGGATGACGGTTACCAACAGTTTTACCACTGCCAAAAGTGCCACCGCTTTTCAACACTATAATTTTAATGCCGCTTTTTCCTCCGATCTCCTTAGCGTACAAATTCCATCGCAAGTCTGGTCCATGGATAATCTCGTCTTCACCCCCGTTCCAGAACCGGGCGTGGCGGTGTTTGGCGGGTTAGCCATTCTCGGCGGGCTGCTTCGGCGACGCTGGCGGCGGTAAGGCTTACTTGACTCCTCGCTATTTTGAATGGAATGGGAGCCAGCTAAATCCGAATTCCGAAGCCGGAATCCGATGGCTGGCACGCGGTTGGTGGCCGGTTCGCTGTTCACGTTGAAACGCGGCGTTGTTCCAGCCCGGCGACGGCCACAGGCGTCGGTGGCTCCCTTCATGGAGGTGGCGTGTTTTCGGATCTCGGAATTCGGATTTCTTTCGGGATTCGGGATTCGGACTTCGGGATTCCGCTGAGTAATCCGCCGAAAACAGCGGGGAACCATCAAGGGGCATCGTCTTTGGTCCAGCGGGCAAAGTCGTAGGTGAGGCGTTGGGTGCCGTGCTTGAGTTGCAGGATTGGGCGGTTCAATTCCTGGCGTACCCAGGGATTGTCATGAATAGGCCAGGATTTGTAATCCACCGCCTTGCCGTCCACCTTGGATTGGCCCGCATACGGGGTTTTATGCGGCAGCCAGGTCAATTCCAACAAGCGCCCGGCAAGCGATTGATAACGCAAGGTTGGGTTGGCCGCCTCCATCCCAGTGGCATCCACCTTGGTCTTGGCCAATACTGCCTCGGCGAACCGGTTCAATTCCGCGTCAATTCCTTCCCCGGCGAACGGTTTTAATTCGGATGTCTCCAGCACCCAGCCGTTTTTGCGCGCGTCGCACCAGAGCAGGTCATTGCCACTCCACGGTTTCTTGCCCCATGTGTATGGCTTCACCGGGTGAAACCCCATGAGCATGGAGCCATTGTGGCAAAACACCCAGCCCGCTTTCTCAATGCGCTTGACGATGGAACCGTTGGTGGGAAACGGCGCATAGAGTTTGTAATAAGGGTAATTTTCCGGCACCGCATCGACGCCGATCAGGGTGGCTTCGCTTTGCAAATATTGGCTGAAGGGGTTTTCGCCGTAACCGAGCGCATTGGCTTTGTTCTCCTTCAGGTTGTAGGGGCGATAGGGATTCTCCATGCAGACGGCAAACGTGCAAGAGCCTTTCGGAGAAACCCACTTGAGCATGTTGCGCCGCGCCTCTTTATAGAGACCATCGGTCGGTCCCGAGGGATGATCCCACTGGCTGCACAGGCTGTAATTCAACGAATGGTACGTCATCCGATGAACATCCTGCTTGGCCATGCCGGCAATGTAACCGCGATGCACAAACGGTTGGGCGCGATCATTGGCAATCTGCACGATAATCTCGGGCACGTGGTAACTGCCGGGTGTGGCCATCCAAAAGGAATGAATCCACCCGATGCCTTCGGCGGAGATGGAGCGCGGCGCGCCAAAGAACACCCAGGCGGCGGCAGCGGTGGAGCCCATGGCTTCGAGGCTGGTATCCGTGGAACCCCAATACTTGGCGCGGGCGGCGGTGCCAACGTTGTAGCCCTGGTTCCAAGAGCAGGCGATATCCACCATCATGGCATCCAGCGCGAATTCCGCCCGCTTGCGCATTTCGGCATCCTTGGCGAATTCCGCCAGCATCCGCGTCGCGGAAAGATTCACCGCGAGATAAATCGGGCAGCCGTACTCACTGTAATTTTTACGGCTAATTTCATCAAAGTAGCTGAAGAGCCGTTCGCGCGTGGCAACCTTGATGGCCTCGGCATTCAACCCCTCGGTATCCACAAGCTCCGGCCATTCCTCCGCCGCCAGGAATCCCGCGCCATCCATCATCAGCCGGTAATTCCAAGCGCCGTATCCGCGCCATACCTTGTGGGCGTAGAGCGCGCAATAATCGCGAATCTTCAGCGCCGTCGCCTTCGGGATTTTGTCTTTGCAAAGAAAGTACGTGTTGACCAATGCGACTTTGTCAAAGGGATCAAGCCCCGGCGGACTCAGCGGATTGCCTGGTACCTTTCGCTTGCCTTTCTCCAGTTGAACGGTGGCAGCGGCATCCAGTTTTTGGAGCGCATAGCGGGTGTCCACATTCAGCATCAGGCGGGCCGCATAAGCGGGAGCGGCGGCCTTGGGATACGTTTCATCCGAGGGCTTGGGTTTACAGGTAGCCACATAACGGACCAGCGCGGCACCACGTTCAGCTGCGGTTTTGCCATCCAGGCGAACCTTGCCAGCGCCCGACGACTCCATTGTCATACTGTCAGGCTCTTCCTGGGCGCGCGATATCGCCACCGGGTCCGTGAGTTGAGCGGTCACCGCCAACGTGAGCGCCAGATGGCGCAAATAAATCAATGTGTGTCTCATTGTTAATCTACTTCCATTGCAACAGGTAGCGGCCTGCCCCTTTCAATCCCGCCTCAAAAATCAGGCGATCTTGCTCCACCCGGAAGGGCACCGCCCCCAGGTCTTTCTGCTCCAGGGCAGACCGCGCCGTCAGCTTAAGTTTGGCAGCGGTCGCTCCGGGCACCAAGGTCTTCCAATTCAAGCTTACCCGAAACTGCTGATCGCGCGGATAGGGAAACAGCGTCAACTGGTCTGCCCCGCGCTGGATTTTCAATGCGCCATCGGTGACCAGCGGACCGAAGTCAATCATGGTCCCCGCTGGATTCAGATGAGCAGTGAAATCGGCACTCGTTTGCTTGACCGCAGCCTTGGCCGGCGGCTCAGCCACCAGCGTAGCGGCACCGCTCCCATTGCGCACCCATTTCAGACGCGCCACCACAATCCGCTGCCCGCCATCATCCAGCCCCTGCATGGATAGGCGATCATCCTTGTACAGACCCACCGTCAAATTGTACGCATCGCGGTTATCGGGAATCTGGAACTCATAGGGGCCGTCCTGAATCACCTCGCCGACGCGCCATTGGCTCGTGGGTTTGGGCAGCGCGTGGTCCTGCTGAAAAGTAATCCCTTCCGGATTACCAGGGCTTTCCTCCGTGCCATGCACGAAGCAGTGGTAGTCCTTCTTCACCGTTTCGCCCACGATCCACTCATAGGTGACCCGCGCCTTACGGTTACCCAGGTATTCAAACGCCTTGAGCCGCGGCTCGATTCTGACCAGCCCGCGACGATACGGCTGATACGCATAGGTGCGCGCGTCGGCAAACAGGTATTCCGGACAATCCACAAAATCGGCGATCCGTCCGCCGCGCAAGCCGGTGCAGACCTCCGTGCCCGGTCCCAAGGCCAGGAACCCCCACTGCGGTAGGATGCGCCCCTCCACAGACCACCGTTCCGACTGCCAGTTCACCCACACGGTCAGCCCGTTCAGGTAGCGGATGCGTTGACGCCACGTGGCACCGGCGGGCAAGGCGGCACTGGCGCTAACCATTTCCCCATTTACTTCGTAACGGATTTCGGCGGGCGTGGAAACCCCGTAAAGCCGTTGCACGGGATGCACCAGATGATGCTCCCGCACGACCCAATGCCAGTTGTGATCCTGCGGCGAGCCGGCAAAGCCCGCGTGTCCATAGGCCACCTCCATCGCACGGTATTTATCAATCTGTTCCGTCGTGCCGGTCTCGATACCCAGCCGATGATTGTAGCCGCCGCGAAACCATCGCTCATAGTAGCCCATGCCGTGATTGACCATCTGCGGATGCAGCTTGAGCAGGTCGAAATCCAGGAACGTCAGGTGATCCTCGCCCCCCTGCACCTGAGCTTCCACGCCATCGCAGCGCCCCGCCCAGTACATCTGATTGTGCCCCTCGCCAAACAGTGGACCGCGATGGGTGTCACGCATGAACTGGAACAACTCGGTATCAAACTTCACCTTGCCCAGGGCCATGGCCGCCATCGGCTGCGAGGCGTCGTGATCCAGTTGGTGCCACGGCGGCACGCACGTATGGACGTCCAGGTAACCGGCGGTGGTGGCATAGCGTTGGTGAATCTCCGGCGTGTTGCGACGCGCAAACTCCAACGCGCGATTGCACTTGAGCCCGTAGCTCTGCACCCTGGTGCCCGGGTTATACCAGGCCGGAGACGGAGTGCTGTCCGCCTTCAACACCCGCGCCGTCGCGTCGTAGGAGGGAGCATCGGGATACAGGTCAATGTAGTTCTCATGCACCGACCAAAGGTAACCGCATTCATTGGCGGCACGCCCGAACTGTTTCATGCCCTCGTCGCCGCCGTAACGGGGATTGGCCGGGATATGGTCGGGCAATTTCACATCATACCCGAAACGCTGCCAGTCGTGCTGGATGATGGCGACGTGATCCACCCCCAGGTCTTTCAGCAACCGCAGGTTCTCGGCATCGCTCGCATAGGTGCCCTGATTGTGGCCCCAGATGTCGAGCATGATCCGCGGAGCCAGTTGCGCGAGATATGGCGAGGCGGGCCCCGGCAGGTTGGGCAGCACTTCAGCCACGTGCGGGGATACCGCAATATAACCGGACTCCCGTAGCGGATTGCGACGCCCATCGGTCTTCAGCTCATAGACCGCCCCGCTCTGCGGACTCAGCGAGGCGTGCGACACCGTCCAATCGAAAAAACGGCAATTGAAAAGTTTCTGGGCGGCAAGGAAATGCAGGTGGCCGTCGAAATACGGCACGGACAGGGTGCGGCGTAGCGGCGCATTGGCGACGTCACCCAACGAACATCGTGTCAGCACCGGCTCGTCGCATTGGACCTCGACCGCCAGCGCCTTGCCGACCAGGCGAAACGTCCATTGCACTGGCAACGTTTTCGTCCCGTAGTCGTACCGCCACCACACCTTAAGGGTCTCCTTAATCTGCTCGATTTTCTCCGCCTTGCCACCCCGGAGAAAAACCGTTTTCCGACCATCGCCATCCGGGACAATCGCCGTCAGGCCGCCGCCGAATGCGGGTTGAAACGCGGCGGTGTCCTCATATTGCACCGCGAAATCATCCAGCGTGCCAGTGGCCGGGGTGTACGTGTACACCAGCCGCCCATCCGCCGCCTCATAAATAAAACGATGGTTTCCCGGCCCTGCGATAAGCTGGTTTTTACACGGCAAGAGGTTCGAAGGGATGATGCCTTGATTGGTCTGGTTGGCGACGGATTTCAACGAGGTTTGCGCCACCGCCCGATAGGCTTTGGTGCTGGTGATGGTCGTCACCAATTCGCGCGCGCTATCCCCGGCATCGCCCGCGACGATCTTGGCGCTCCCGAACAGGGACAAATCAAACGCGGCATTGTTTTTAGGACCAGGCTCCACCTGCAACCGTAGGGTAATGGGCTGACCGGCGTACGGGGAGAGATCGAACGAATAATCCTGCCATTCCGCCCCCAGGTAATGGCGGCGCAACAATTCCTTCTCCGCACCGCCAGCGGAAAGGTAACCGGAAAAGGTGACTCCATCGCTCTTGTTGCTGCCAACGCAGTCAGGCGGCAGGGCAATGCCAAACATCAAGCGTATCGGCTTCGTGGGGGGAAGTTGCAGACGATACTCCACCCAGGTCCGCCCCGGCGGAATGCGCCACGGGGAATGCATGAGCAGCGCATCCCGGCCCGAGGTCTGATTGCCGGGTTGATACGATATGCCGGTGGCGTCATCGAAATGGCCCGCCCAAGAATCCGGCATCAGGACCGGTTCCTTGCCATACGACTGGTACCCCACGCGGTAGATACCAATGTCCGACAACCGGGTTTCGCCACTGCCCAAGGTAACGGCCTGGTTGGTGGCGGCGCCCAGCGGCACCGTAATCAGGCAGGCACATAGCCCGCCCAGAGTTTGCAATATATGTTTCATGACTGGCCCAGCCCGAAAGCCTAGCCAGTGCCGCCAGTTTGACAAGCGTGGAAGTGTGACCCTACTTCTTCGTCTCCAGCTTCACTTCGGGGACAACGCGAATTGCGATCGCGGGCGCGATGCGCACCAATCCGTAACGCGCAACCCCGCTAAGTGTGCCGCTGACGATGATGCTGTAACGGCCTGGCTGGATGGACTTGGAAGCGGTGATGACCAGTTTGCCTTCATTCTCTTCCGGCTGGATGGGCACAGATTGGGCAGTGATGCCCGTGGGTGGGCGTTGCAACCCGAGACTGATGAAGCCGGTCTTGGCACTTTCCGAACGGGCCACCTTGACTTGGATGGTTAGCTCGCCGCCCGGTTTCAATTCCAGTTCCTCATCCGCCTTGAGCTGTGGGAACACGCGGAACGGAGTGGCCTCCAGAACCGCCAGCAACAGATCGTGGGTCGGCAACTGGTACGTGAAGAAAAACGCCTGCATGACCGCCTCGGCTGGGAATGCCTTGCGCTCAATTGGCTGACCAGCCAGCATAGCGGTGCCCACCACCGTTGGGGAGATGACTCCCAATTCGGCATCGGGTGGAGCGGTGATGGTGAGCGGCACTTGGCTGCGCGAACCGGAAATCACCGCCTGACTGGCAGTGAACCCTTTGGGTAAATCTTTCACCGATACGGTGATCTCATTGGTGAAGCCATCCTTGCGTAAGGCATCCACGTTCAACAGCACGGTTTCCCCTTTGCCGACACGCGGATTATCCGGCGTGATGCGCAAGGCAAACCCTGGACGCTCCGGACCGATCCACAGCCGATAGGCATATTCATCACCGCCGTAGCCCTGCGTATCCCGTATGCGGACGTAATAGTCTCCTTTTTGCCGGAAGGTGTACGTCAGCTTGGAATCAGCATGATGCGTGATTAGTGCCTCCATGTCGTCCACCACATCATCGTTTTCCGCCAACTCATTGCCACGCGCGTCAATTAGGGTCATGATCGTATCCACCGGCGAATCCAGGCGGCGCGCGAACACTTCAAAAACCAGGCGCTGCCCGGCTTCGGCCTGAAACACATAGTAATCCTGATCTCCTGGCCGGTTGATCCGTCCATTGATATTCACCGGCAACTGCACCCGCGTCGCCTGGTTGGTCGTGTCATTCGGTTCCACTTCCATTACCTCTTTCACATCACCAGCAGCATACGGCACCAAATTGGAGCGCGGCGGTCCCGGCAAGGAAAACTCCCGCACTGGCAACGAATCCGCCGGGATCGCCAAGTCCAGGCTCTGCACCGGCAGATTGACACCACGCAGCGCCACCTTGACCGTGGTGCCCTTTTGCCCGCCCATTGGGAACATATCCGTGATGTAGGGCACCGCTCCCACCGTCAGCCGGTACACGAAGTCGCCACGGCCACGGAACATGATGTCATGCACACAAACGTAGTAGGTGCCATCCTTTTGCACTTTGAAAATCATTATCGGATCGGGCTTGAATCGGTAATCATCCACGTACTGGATGGCTTTACCCTTATCGTCAAACAAGGTCAGACAAATATCGCACCAACCCGGCACCGCATCCGCCAGATAGGTCAAAATGGCGCGCGCCTGTGCCGCCAGCACAATCGTTTGGCCGGCCTTGGCGGTGAAGCGGAAGTAATCGCGATCCCCCATCATGGCCTGTCCGTTCACCAGGACGGGCAGATTCGTCAACCCGGTCGCGGTGGCGAGATCGTTGTTCGGTTCGATTTCATTCAACTCAGGCAAATCGCCAATCATGAACCGCCACCGGTTTGAGGGGCCACCCGCTGTAATCACGCGAATATCACGCTCTTTCATATCGGCATCCGGCGCGATGGTGACGGCCAATTGCACGCTGTCGGTCTTGTTGGTCCCCACTATTTTAGCAGTCACACCGTGTCCGGTAATGCCCACCGTGGTGATGTTCAGCAGATTCTTGCCGGTGAGCGTCACCATCACCGTTTTGCCACGCTGCCCGCCCGCTGGGAAGATCGAGGCAATGTAGGGAGCGGCCACCTGCGCGGGGAGCGCTGGAGCGGCGGGTTTTGCGGCCGCAGCATTGGTCGCGACGGCAGCCGGTTTGGCTGCAACCGTCGGCACATTTGTAGTCGTGACCGCAGGTTTGACGGCGTTGGTGGCAGCCGGTTTGACGGCGACACTATTGGTTACGGCGATCGCAGGTTTGGCTGGGGGTACCGCATTGCTCACAGTGGCTGTCGCGGATTTTACCGGCGCGGCATTGGAGGCTGGCGGTGGTGCTTTTTGCAGAACTGCGTTGGTAGCCGCAACCGAAGAAAACTCTGCCACCCACAGGGTGCTTGCGTAAATTCCCCATCGCAAAAGCTGCGTTTTCATTGTTTCTCCTTTGGTTGGGCGGCTGGGGTGGCAACCGACGGTGGGGCGGGCAGCGCCTTCGGCGGTGCTGCATTGGTTACCGACGGCGAAGCTGGAGCCTTCGCCGGAACCAAGACTGGCGTGGTTATGGGAGCAGACGACGACTTCAACGGCACTGCATTCGTTGCAGGTGGGGCGACCGGTACTTTGGCCGGAACTGGAGTAATCGGCAACTTTGCCGGGGCCGAGTTTGTCGGCGACGGTGAAGCCGGGGCCCTGACTGGCGATTGTGCTGGTGCAGTGACTGGCTTCGGAGGAGTGATGGGCGGCGGCACCTTCGCTGGGGCTGGCGTCGGGATCGAAGGTTTGGGTGGCGCCGGCTTTGGCTTGGGGTCGGGCGGCTTACCTGAGCCACCAGCAAGGGCTTCCCTGACGGTCTCGGCATTACGGAAAAGCGTCACCAACTGCTCAGGCGTGGTGTTGGTGGCGGCGGGCGTCCACTGGATGGCAGACGGTGTTGAGGTGTCGTAGAAACCGAATGCGGTAATGATAAACCAATCATCCACCCGCGGAGCGAGCTGTACCAGGGTGGCTAACAAACGATTATCCGTCACATTCCACAGGCGCACCGTGCCATCCGCACTGCCGGAGGCGAGTTTTTTGCCATCCGCACTGACCGCGACCGAATATACCCAATCCTGATGTCCAGACAGGGATGACTGAACATTTCCGTTCCGATCGCACACCTTGATGGTCTTATCGCTACACGCGAGAAACAGACGATTCGTATCGGGCGACACGGCCAACCGCAACGGCGTGACCAGACCAAGATCAATCGTGCGGGTGGTGCGCGGCGGCGGCAGCGGTATGGGTTTGGCCGGGTCGGCCGGTTTTTCCACCGGATCATCATACAACTTCCGCAAACGCAGAGAACGACTCTCCGGGCCGCCAATGGTCCAAAGCACATTCGAGCCATCGAGGCTGAAGGCCGCGCTAAAAATCGTCTCTGGCTGCGGTAACCGTTCCTGCGAGTTCCAGGTTTTGGCATCCCATATCAGCAATTGCCGGTCGGAACCGGCCGTTGCAAACAGCTTGCCATCGGCGCTGAACGCCACCGCCTGCACCCAATCGGTATGCTCTTTGATCGTGGTGATCAATTTCCGGCTTGTCATGCTCCAGATATAGGCAACTCCATCCGCCGAACCAGCCGCGAGCTGCTGCTCATCGGGACTGAGCGCCAAGGATAACACCACATCCTTCGGCTCTTTGAAAGTGGTCACTACTTTGCCCGTGGCCACCTCAATAATTTTGACGGCACCAGACGTCCGTGGCGCGCCGTCGCCCGCAATCAGGAACCTGCCATCTCTGGTAAACACCAGCGCCTGAACTGCCTCGGTGAGCGCGCTGCCCCCCAAACGCTTGCCAAGTTTTGCGTTCGCCAAATCCCAAAGCGCAATCTCCTGGTACCCCGCCACCGCGAGCAGCCTGCCATCCGGGCTGAACGTCATCACGGGAATCAGAATGACCGTCCCCAAACCAACCTGGCAGGTATTGGACACCGTGCCTTTGGCGGTGGAAACCGCCCCGAACGGCACTGGCAACGTCAGGGTTTGCCGGGTTAGATTCGTCAACGAGGGTGTGTTTTTCTCGGCCAAACTATTCATTACGGCCAGCAGACACACCAACGTCGTTGTTAAAAACAATCTCCAGGTACTCATCCCAACACACCTCATCCTTTGGTAGCCTTCGTTACGGTAGCCGAAGAAGGCATGATCTCCGTCAACAGACCGCCACTTTGAACCTTGCCTTGCGCCAGCGGGGTGATGTACGCCACGCAACCTTGCGGGTGCGGCAATTGCCCCATCGGGTCAATGCCCAGCAACCGGTACATGCTCGCACTCAGGTCCCACGGATACACGGGCCGATCCTTGACGTTTTCACCTCGGGTATCACTCGAACCAATCACCTGCCCGCCCTTGAAACCGCCTCCGGCCACCACCGCCGAGAACACATTGCCAAAGTGATGCCGTCCGCCAAACCAAGGCGCTTCATTGGCAATGCGTGGCGTCCGCCCGAATTCCCCGTACCAGATGACAATGGTGCTCTCCAGCAAACCGCGCTGAGCCAGATCCTCCAGCAAGGTCGCAAAGCCTGAATCCAGCGGCGGCAACAACCGCTGCATGGCCTTATGGTTTTCAACATGGGTATCCCAGCCGCCATAGTTAATGGTCACAAACGGAACCCCGCGCTCCACCAACCGGCGCGCCAGCAGGCAGGATTGACCAAAGTGGTGCCGACCATACTTATCGCGTAAAGCATCCTTTTCCTCGGATAAATCAAAGGCCTTCTTGGCATCGCCCAAAATCAGGCCGTACGCCTTCTTCTCGTAGTCATCCATGGCGTCGAGCACGCCAGGTTTGTCCGTTTCCCGGGCGACTGAATCCAGTGCCTGCAACAGGGACCGGCGCTCCTGAATACGCGCATCGGACATGCTCCGGGGCGGCACCAGTCCCTGCACCCGAAAATCTTTATTATTGGGGTCACCACCCGGCGCAAACGTGCGGTAATTGTTCCCCAGGAAGCCCGCCTCCGAAAAGCGGCCCAACGCGCTGGTCAAAGTAATATAGGGCGGCAAGGTTCCGGCATAACCGGCACGATTACGCTCGTATGCCACCACCGCGCCCAAAGCCGGATATGGCGGATCCGAAGCCGCCGGGGTGCCGGTCATCATCATGTACGTGGCGGTTTCATGCCCGTTGTTCATGTGGGTCATACTGCGAAGGATGGAATACTTATCCGCCTGCTTGCCCAACAGCGGCAGGAGTTCGCTAATCCGAATGCCCTTTACGTTGGTCTGGATCGGACTGCGCAGCGGTCCGCTGATTTCCACCCCCTGATCCGGCTTCGGGTCAAAGGTATCGGTCTGCGTCGGTCCGCCACCCATCCAGAGTTGTATGACGGCCTTGGCCCCGCCGCGCGGTTCAGCGATGGCACCGGCGGCCTTCAGCGCGAACCATTCGGACAAGCTCAGACCCATCATGGTCAGGCTGCCAACCCGAACGAAGTCGCGACGGCTCAGACCTTCACAGGTCCGCGTTATCTTGCTGCCTTGAATGTCTAACATAACTTTTTCCTCTGGTTGCGGGTTTGATTTTGGCCACTAGCGCACAAACATAAACTCCTGGGTATTCAGTAACACCCACACCAAGTCTTGCACCGCCTGCGGGCGATTTTTCGGATCCTTGGCGAGATGCGCCAGGGCTTTTTGCTTCTCCTGGTCCGTCGGCGGGCGTGCCACAATGCTCAGGTAAAATTCATCCACGATTTCCGCGTCCGTTTTCTTTTCCTTGATCAGGCGCTGAATGCGCGGGCTGCCGGTCACCTTGCCCTCAAGCAAATCGGAATTGATCATGAACAGTTTTTGGCGCAACGACGGCGCGGAGTCGCGCTCGCATTCATACGGGGTATCCCGGGGCGGCCGGCCAAAGAGTTCCAGCACCCCGGTCTGGATGTTCCCATCGAAAACCTGCACCGCCCGGTAATCCGACGGCAGCCGGGTGTACGGCTCGGGAATAGAACTGGTATAAGTCTCTGGCACCTCGGTCACCTGACATAACGCGTCCACCAACTCCTCGGCGCCGAGCCGTTTGATTTGAAAATGCGAGAAGTGCGCCACATCGTTCTTATTAAATTCGTTGGCCTTACTGGAGCGCTGATAGGTGTTGGAATTCAGAATCAGCCGAAACAAATGGCGAAGGTCATATTTGTGCGTCGCCAATTCCCGCACGAGATACGTCAACAGTTCGGGATTTTCGGGCAGATTGGTCGGACGTATGTCATCCGGTTCGTGAATGATACCGCGTCCCATCATCCAGAACCAGACCCGGTTGGCAATCGCCTGGTTGAACCACGGATTATTTGTTGAAATCAGCCAGTCCGCAAATTTGAAGCGCGGATCTTCATCCGGTCCAAGTTCAAAGACTTCCCCGCTCAACAGCCGAGGTTTGGCAATCTCGCGCGTGCGAGGATCGCGTAGCGACGCCTTGGGATTGAAATAGACAATTTCCTCTTTCCACTCGGTCGTGGATTTATAGGCAACCTTCGCGAAAAACGCGCCCAGCGCCACATTGTCACTCACCGACCAATTTTCGATGGGATGCGCGTGACAGCGGGCGCAGGCCACCCGGGCGCCCATGAAGAGCATGGCGGTGGTTTCGGCGAGCGTCTGCGGATCCTTGTTCGAGACGGCCCGCACAAAGTTCGCGGGACCCCGGCGGAAATTGCTGCCGCTGGTGGTCAGGAGTTCGCGCACAAACTGATCATACGGCTGGTTGGTCGCCACCGACTCGCGCAGCCAATGGTAATAGGTCGTCACTCCCTTTGGCCAGATGCGCACCGGATACTCGCTCTTGATGCGCAGCAGGTCCCCCCACTTCATGGCCCAGTAATCAGCGAATTCCTCGCGCTGGAACAGCGCCTCAATCAGTTTGCCGCGCTTCTGCGCATCCTTGTCCACCAGGAACGCCTTCACTTCCGCCGGACTTGGCAGGGTGCCCAGCATATCGAGATAAATGCGGCGGCAAAACTCCTGGTCGGAACAGACCTCCGAGGGCGGGATGCCCAGCCGTTTCAATTTGGCCAATACCAATTCATCCACCTTGTTATTCGCCGCCGCCGCCGGGAACGGTTGGGGTAGAATTTGCGGGACCAGCACGCGGACGGCCGTCGCCTGACGCGCGGCCATCGCGACCACCGTGCATTCGCCCGGCCCCACCGCCCACACCTCGCCATTGGCATCTACCATGGCCACCTTCGGATCCGTGGATTTATACGTCGCCAACCGCGTGCAGTCGCGTTGCGCTCCACCCTTAAGCATACCCGTAACCAGCAACCGCCGGGTTTCTCCCATCCGGAACACCAGTTCATCCGCCGATAACTTCAAGGCGACAAACCGGGGCGCGGTATCATCACCCAGCCGCGCGCCCTGATTGATCCAGGCGACCAGCAGGTTGTATTCGGCCGACCCCGGCGTCAACCGCTTGCCCCCGGTATGCGGCAGCGCACCCGTCGCCATGCCCAGCAGGAGACTCTTGGCCGGTTCGATTTTATTGATGCGCCGGCCAATTGCAGCGTGCGTCAGCGCCAGATGATCTTCCCCCAACTCACCACCAAACAACGACAGCTTAAACCCAGCCCGGCCACGTTGCGCGCCGTGGCAAGCGGTAGCGGCGCAACCGAGCCGCCCCAGCAACGGGGTAACGTCCCGCGTGAAAAAGACGGTCTCATTCGTCATCCCTTTCACCGCAACCCGCACTTCCGCTTTGGCACTCCCCCCGGCTTTGGCGCTGATCAGAATCGTGGTTTCCCCTTCACTCACGGGTTGGATTACCCCCTCCTTGCTGACCGTTGCCACCTTGGGATTCGCCGACCTGAACTCGGCGCGATCCGTCACATCACGAGTCGTATCATCGGCAAACGTTCCCAGTGCGGTTAAACTCTGTGATGACCACTTGCCCTCCAACACCACACTGGCTGGCGCTACCTGCACCGACTGTAGTTTGAGTTTGGAATCCAGTTTTGGTTTAGCGACGACATTGGAGACGGTTAGCGCGGTTTCTTTATCAGTGCTTTTAGCATTCACCGAGTTCTGGCCAATCAGAGCCGTGCAAAACAGAAGGGTGAGCAGAGTGCAAGCCGGAAGGTTCTTCGACACCGCTACTCGACGCGAAGTGATGACTGGACATGGACCATGGGTCGCGTTCATAAAAATAACGTTATGTCGGGCAAAACTCTCGTCAAGCACGTTATGGAGCACCAATTCAAGATATACGGTTGGACGCCATGGGGGCGCGATAAATTCACACCGGCGTGCTCCATATTTGACATCCCGGCGATGCGTCCTATATTGAGTCTGCAAACAGGACCAGATTGGTCCTGTTTAAATATAACATGCATATATCGCGCGCAGTGGAATACGGAGTACTGGGGCTCATGGCCCTGGCCCGGCGTCCTATCGGCGCAGTGGTGATGATTGATGAAGTCAGCCGCGAGGAGGATATCCCCAAGAGTTTCCTCGCCAAAATTTTCCAGAGCCTGGCGAAGGCCGGCTTGGTGCGTTCTGTGCGCGGAACCGGGGGCGGCTTTGCGCTGACCAAGACACCCGAGGAAATTACGATCCTGGATGTTATCCAGGCCGTTGAGGGCCCCATTGCATTGCAGCGCTGTTTGGACGTCAATTCGTCTTGTGTCCATACAGAATCTTGCGCGCTGTGCTCGATTTTTGCGGTAGCCCAGGATCGCCTGAAAGAAACCTTTGCGGCTACCAGCCTGGCCACGCTGGCCCGGCAACAGGCGGTCATGCCGATGGCAAATCGGCGGGGAAAAGCGATTCCGGTGATGGCGGAAGCATGAATTCAAATTGAAATGAAAAGGAAATGATTATGAGCGACACCTATACCCTGTACAATCAAACGGTGATGGATCACTTCATGAACCCACGAAATATGGGCGATCTGAAGGAAGCCGATGGCATCGGGGAAGTCGGCGCGGCAGCCTGCGGCGACATCATGAAGATCAGCCTGAAAATCAAGGATGGTAAAATCGAGGATGCCAAGTTCAAGACCTTTGGCTGCGGCTCGGCGATTGCCAGCTCCAGCATGGCCACCGAGTTAATCAAGGGCCGCTCCATCGCGGAAGCCATGACTTTTTCCAACCAGGAAGTGGTAAACGCGCTCGGCGGGTTACCCCCGGTGAAAATCCACTGCTCGGTGCTCGCCGAAGAGGCGCTCAAGGCCGCGCTCGAAGATTATCTAAAGAAGCATCCCGAGTTGGCCGCCAAAGTTGAGGCGAAGGAAAACGAAGCCGTGCCCGCTTGAGCCAGGGTGCCAGGCAGGTTTTGACCGACGGCAGGCAATGCCATTGCTGTGTTCCGTCACCGACCATTTTCTGAACCGATAGGGATTATATCTTTATGCGTCACGTTTATCTCGATCATGCGTCCGCCACCCCTGTATTGCCGGAGGTGTTCGAGGCGATGAAGCCGTTTTTCATGGAGGCGTTTGGCAACGCCTCCTCGCTGCACCAGCATGGATTACGGGTGCGCGATGCCTTGGCGACGGCCCGCCAACAGATCGCCGCGCTCATCAATGCCGAGTCGTCGGAGGATATCTTTTTCACCTCGGATGGCACGGAATCCGCCAATCTGGCCATTAAAGGTGTGGCCTATGCCAATCAGCGTCGAGGGAATCATATCGTCATTTCCGAGATTGAGCATCCTTCAATCATCAACTCCATCGAATTTCTGGAAAAACAAGGGTTCACCTGTACCCGCGTAAAGGTGGATACCCAAGGCTTTATCAAGCCCGAGGATGTCCGGGCGGCGCTGACGGATAAGACCATTCTCATTGCGGTCCATCATGTCAACCATGACATCGGCAGCATCGAACCCATCGCGGAAATCGGTAAGCTTGCCGCGGAAAAAGGCATTCCGTTTTATGTGGATGCCGAAGCCAGTGCTGGCTGGCTGCCGATTGATGTGCAGGCCATGGGTGCCAACCTGATGTCTTTTTCCCCCCATAAGTTTTACGGGCCCAAAGGCGTGGGAGTGCTTTACCGGAACAAACGCGCCCGGCTGGTCAGCATCATCCATGGCGGGGTACAGGAGGGCGGACGTCGGGCCGGGGTGGAAAATGTGCCAGCCATCATTGGCGCCGGGGTGGCGGCGGAAATTGCGCTGCGCGACTTGCCGCAGCGCATGGAGTTGACGGCGCGTCTGCAAAAACGGCTGTGGGAGAGTCTCAAGGCAAAGGTGCCTTACATCAAGCTGAATGGGCCGGAGCCAGGACCCGGACGCATTTCCACGACCCTCAACCTGAGCACCGAATTCATTGAAGGCGAGGGCCAGTTATTGCTGTGCGATATGAACGGCATCGCGGTCGCCAGCGGTTCCAGTTGCGTGAGCAAATCCCTGAAGATTTCACATGTGCTGGCGGCGATTGGCATTGACCACGCCCTGGCGCAAGGCAACCTGATCATGTCCCTTGGCAAAGATAATACCGAGGCGGATGTGGATTACGTCATTGAAACCTTCGCGGACAAGGTCGTGAAAAAACTGCGCAACATGTCCCCGATGTGGGACGAGTTTCAGCGCGGCATCATTGACTCCGTCATCAGCCCGACCGGCCACGGCAAATCGTTTTCCGAACACGCGGCCGCGGTTTCGGGCAAAGCCGCCCATTGACAACGTACTCGGGGCGATGCGTAATGCGTGGCATCGGATTGGCCATTTTGGTGTGGAACACTATGAAGTTGAATAAAGAGACGGTGATGACAGCGCTTGGCACGGTGAAATATCCGGGCTTTTCGCGCGATATTGTGGCGTTCGGACTGGTGAAGGAAGTCACGTGCGATGCTGGCGCGGTGCGCGTACACGTGCAACTCACCTCCCTCAATCAGCCGGTGGCCGATCAGCTCAAGGCGGAGGTGGAAAAAGTGATAAGCCAACTGCCGGGAGTCAAATCCGTTTCCGTTGACATCGCGGTGCCAGCTGCAGCCGCCACTTCAAATCCATTTGACCAACAGGCGCGGGTGCCGGGCATCAAGCACATCCTCGCCATCGCCAGCGGCAAAGGGGGCGTCGGTAAATCCACGTGTTCGGTGAACCTGGCCTGCGCCCTCAAATTGTTGGGGGCGAAGGTGGGCTTGCTGGACTGCGATATTTACGGTCCCAGCATTCCCCTGATGATGGGCATCAACCAGCGCCCCTACATCACCGAGGATGACAAGCTCATGCCGCCGATCAATCACGGGGTCAAACTCATGAGCATTGGGTTCCTGTTGGACAGCGACCAACCGGTGATCTGGCGCGGACCGATGATCGTCAAGACCATCCAACAATTTCTTACCCAAGTGGCTTGGGGCGATCTGGATTACCTCCTGGTGGATCTGCCGCCAGGCACGGGAGATGCCCAATTGACACTGTGTCAGACTGTCCCGCTGGATGGGGGCGTGGTGGTGACCACCCCGCAGGAGGCCTCACTGGCAGTGGTGCGCAAAGGAATCGCCATGTTTGAAAAAGTCAATGTGCCGGTCATCGGCCTCATTGAAAACATGAGCTATTTTATCGCCCCATCCGGTGATCGCATTGAAATCTTCGGCCACGGTGGCGGCCGCGCGGTGGCCACCCGCAAGGGAATTCCTTTTCTGGGTGAAGTGCCCATCTACACCGAAATCCGGATTGGTGGCGACCAGGGTACTCCAGTCGTCGTTTCCCATCCCGATGACGCTCAAGGACAGGCGTTCATCACCATCGCGAAACAATTGCGACAACGTTTCGAGCCGTAAGCCCTTCAATCCACTCACGGTGGTTCACCCTTGCCCAAGGGACGCGCGGGGAACCGCCGGTTTTGGAGTGCGTGCGGCAAGGCGGGGTGTAGGGGGCTGCGACGCCGCTTTGGATAGACGCAAAAACAACGCTTTGATTTTCCCTTCCGCTGAACGCAGGAATACCGCAGGTCACCATTGGCGAGACTCCGGGAACCCTCGCTCGTCATAAGCGGCGCAAAAGAAGGTTGAGTTTCAGGTTTCGCAAGGTATGCTGCGGCCATGCGTTGTGGCATATTAAGCTGGGTGGTGCTGGGTTGGCTGATGCTGGCGGGTTCCGCGCAGGCGGACTCGGCCATGGTCATCAAGGTGCTCCCGCATTTCCTGGACCTGAAAGGACGGCAATCGCTTTCGCCCAGTCTGTACGCCCGGGATGCGTACCAGGCGAAGTTGCGCCGGGAGCACGATCAACGGTCGGCGCTACGATTCGACGTGCAATGGAAAGCCAGCGGTTATACCAACCTGAAATTGCGGGTGGAATTGCGCGGTATGAAAGAGAAGCTACCCACCCTGCGCACCCTGGAAGCCCCCGTTACCAAGCAAAGCTGGCTCAGCACGTGGACGCAACTGACGCTGGGCGGCGACGATTACAAGGCTTTTGGCGAACTGGCGGCCTGGCGCGCGACGCTGTGGAACGGCGACCAAATGGTAGGTGAGCAGACGTCGTTCTTGTGGTGACGTTAATGGCTTATTAACTTGCTTGCAGTCGGGCCAGGCAATGCGCCAGGTACGGCAGCAGTTGTTTCTTGCGCGAGACCACTCCTGACAGTTCGTAAATGCCGGGCTCCAATTCCGGATAATCAATCAGTTCCAGCACCTCGGCCTCCCCCGCCATGAGCAGCAGCGAGGCTTGTGTGGTCACATCCGTCACCAGCAGCGCGGCGAAGGTATAATTTTTTTGCTGCCGGTATGCCAACAGTGCCTGCAAGACTTCGGTTTTGCGTTTCCAGAATTGTTCAAAGCCGATCTCCTCGATTTGCGCCACGCTGAAGCGCCGGCCGCGCTCCACGTATTCCTTGCAGTCGGTGGCGACCGCCTGGGCTGGGGGCCGCGAGGTGAGCACCGATCCGGAGCTGAACAGGCTTTCCGTAAAGGCGGTGGCATTGACGCCAGCGCGGGCTTCCAACTGCCGGAGAATCTCCGCATCCCGGGGCGTTGAAGTTGGCGAGGTGAGGTTCAGCGTGTCGGAGACCAGGCCGGCCAGCAACAGCCCGGCAATCTCGCGGGGCAGCTCCACGCCGTGGCGCAGGAAGCAATCCGCGACAATCGTGCTGGTGGAGCCCACCGGTTCATTGCGGAACAGGATCGGCTGATGCGTGGTCAACGCGCCGATGCGGTGATGGTCAATAATCTCGATGATCTCCACCTCCGCCGCGCCCTGCACGGCCTGCGACAGCTCGTTGTGATCCACCAGGATCAGTTGGCGGTCCACCCTCTTGAGAAAATCCGATTTGGAAAGGACGCCCAACATTTCCCCCTGCTCATTCGTGACGGGAAACGCGGGGTGATCAGACTCCACTGCCCGCCGGCGCGCACCGGCAATCAATTCGTCCGCGCTAAAGGAGAGCATCTGCTCATCCACAATATGCCAGACGGCCATGGCGGCGCGGCACAGCATGGCGGTGGTGGCGGAGTCATGCATGGAGAGCAGGAGGCTGACGCCGTTGCGCTTCGCCAGCTCCAGCACGCCGCGGTCCACTTGCAGGCCGCCGGTGATCATGATGGCACGCACGCGCGACTGCACCGCCAGTTGCTGCACATCCAGACGGTCGCCCACCACGATGATCAGTTTTTCCGGCGGGAACTTCTCCAGGCGCGTCCGGAAGGCGTCCAGCGACATCGCGCCGATCATCAGGGTGAAATCCTCCTCGCGATCTGGCTCCACCACGTGCGCCAGCCGGGCTTGCGTGGTGCGGGCCACGGCGTTCAGCGAGGCCCGGACCCGGCGGGAATCAAACAGCCGGTTGGGTGCCGGTAGATAATACTGGTTCATCTTGAACACGGATACCAGCCCCTGGCAGCGGCGTTGCTCATCGAGCACCGGCAGGGCGCGCAGGTTGTCCTCGTCCATGATGGCGAGCGCCTCGGCGACCGTTGCATCCGGCGGCACGCTGACCACGTTCCGGCGCATCACGTCGCGCACCTTGGGCGAGACATCGGCTACGAAGCGTGGCGCGGGCACGCCAAAGGTCTTGAGCACAAAATCAATCCGGTCATTCGTATCGCCACAACGTGCGGCGATGGCGTTGGGCATGCCGGTGCGCCGTTTGAATTCCGCGTAAGCGATGGCGGAACAGATGGCGTCCGTGTCCGGATTCCGGTGTCCGATGACCAATATTTCATTCATAATTCTGCGCGCTAATGTGTCCTTGCATCAAGGACACATGATATTTGTTCTGGATCTGCATAGATACCACTATTGCTAGACATTATTCTCAAGGCACTTATATCAGAGTTTCAAAGGTTTAGTCAGACTTCAGTCGAATGCGCATGATCTCGCCGGGCTGCCACAGGCGCATGCGCGGCCCCCAGGTGCCAGTGCCGCGCCCGACGATCACCGTCATGCCCTCCACGTTATAGCGCCCGCCCACCAGTGGATGCGCCAGTCTCACCAGGTAATTGAATGGCCAGAGCTGGCCATTATGCGTGTGACCGGAAAGCATGAGTCCCACACCGGCTGCTGCCGCCGTCTCGAATTGCGAGGGAGAATGCGAGAGCAGCATCGTGGCCCCCGGCGGGCGCCCACTTAATGCGCGTTCAAACGGTTTTCGGTTTGCCTCGGTGCGCGGCGTTTGCAAGTCGTCCACGCCAGCCACCACCAAGCCAGGCAGCACTTCAACTGCACGGTCCCGTAACACGGTAAAGCCCGCTGCTTCCATCAACTGCACACTGCGTTCAAGTCCGGCATAAAATTCATGATTACCGGTGACCGCCCAGACACCATGCGGTGCGCGCAACGTTTTGAGTACCGGCAACAGTGGTTCCACATGACCAACGTTGCCATCCACCAAATCGCCCACCACCAGTACCACGTCCGGCTTCAGTGCGTCCACCTGTTGGATGACGTTCGCCAGCCAGTCCTTGCCCAACATGGTACCAAGATGCAGATCAGAAAGCGCGATCAGCACCATGCCCTCCCGCTCCTTTGGCAACCCGGTCAGCCGGACTTCATAGTCTTGAACGACGGGCACCCGCAATCCCTGCGCCAGCGCGATCACACCCAACACTCCCGCCATCACCAGCGCCCAACCACGCAGCACCGGCGCACTGTTGCTCCAGAGGAAACCGCCAGCAGTCACCACCTCGACGATTAACAGCAGCGAAAGCGCCAGAAATAGCAGGCCGATCCAGATGGCACCCACGAACTCCAACGGCGCCGCCACTTTGTGCCAGTGCCGGGCACCGAGAATGCGGGCCAGGGGATAAATCGTCCACAGGCCGACGGCCAGCCAGACCAAGGTGCGGCGGGAAATGTAGCCGGTGATGAACGGTACCGAGGCGACCCGCCAGAAAACGTACAGGTGCATGGCGGTCCAAACACTCAGGACAATCACCAGGAAGATGGCAAGCCGGCTGGCATTCATAATCCCTCAAGACGTCCTAACAGTACCGAGATATGGTTACACATAATAACTACGCGTACGATTTTCGAGTTTCGGAGGGTGATTTTCAAGTGTTAAGTTAATGGTGTTTCATGGTTCGCGCGGGAGATCGGCTTAGGCGAGGAATTTTCGCATTTTATTTTTCTTAGGCGTGGATTTGGGGGGTAAACTTGCCCGTTGACGGCCTTCGCCCAGTCTGTCAGGCTGCTGCCGTAATGACTGAGAGCAAAGCCCAATTCTCCCTTACCCGTGTAGCGACCACAACTTGGAAGGTCGCCAAAAAGCAAATTCATGTGACAACAATGTCGTCTGGCTGGGTTCTCTTGTCCCTGATTCTCTCGGCGAGCGCCGCGGGTGCCGCAGATTGGCCGTCGTGGGGTGGAAAGCCGTCGCGCAATATGGCCTCTGAAACCGAGAAGGGACTGCCGGATTGGTATTCTCTCGGGACCGAAAATGGCGGTGGCGAAATTGACCTGGCCACCACGAAAAATATCAAATGGTTCGCCAAGATCGGCAGCAAGACCTTCGGCAGCCCGGCTGTGAGCCAGGGCAAGGTATTTATCGGCACTACTGGCGCTGCGACTTCAAACGCCACATTATTTTGCTTCGATGAAAAAAACGGGCGTGAGCTGGGGCGATATATTTGCCCGCGTCCGAAAGACAAAGGTGAAAACTGGGGAGTGTGCTCGACGCCGACCATCGAGGGCGAGCGCCTCTATGTGGTGACCCCGTATCAGGAGGTGGTGTGTTTGGATCTGACCGCCTGGCTCAAACCGTCTGCCGCTGCCGGTGGGGCGGATACCAACCGGCACATTATCGTGTGGCAGTATGACATGGCGGAGAAATTACACGTCGAGCAGCATCATGCGGCCAGTTGCTCGGTTCTGGTTCATGGCGATTTTGTGTATGTTTGTACTGGCAATGGACGTTTTCAAAACTCGAAACGGCCGTTTTATCCACTGACTCCCAGTCTGATTGTATTCAACAAGCATACCGGACAACTGGTCGCGCGTGACGACGAGCAGATCGGGGAACAGTTATGGCGTGGACAGTGGTCATCGCCGTCGCTGGCCACGGTAAACGGAAAAGCCCAGATCCTGTTTGCCACCGGGAATGGTCTCTGCTATGGGTTTGAACCAGTTGATCCAGCGGCGCAGGTCACTCCCGACCGTTGGATCACGTCCACACTGCGCGGCCCGATTACTTACTTTATTGATATCAAAAATAAAGAAAAAGACATCACCGGCCTCACGCCCGCAGAATACGCCAGCAAGTTTAATGTGCTTCCCGCCACCCAAAAACCGGCGTTGCCGCTGGAATTCCGTTATTCGATCGGCGTGCCGGCCAACACGCCGATTGATACGATTCCGACCGCCCAGGTGCCGGACGTGCCGATCCTGAAGAAGATCTGGTGGTTCGACTGCCTGCCCCCGGAATACCGGAATGCGCCGTTCTACGCGCATCAGATTACCGGGGATGGCAAAAAGCATCCGTGCGATATCATTTCCACACCGGTGTTCTACCGCAACCGGGTTTACGTGGCGATCGGCGGGGACCCGAATCATGGCCTGAAGCACAGCCGGGGTAATCTTGTTTGTATTGATCCGACCAAGCCCGGCAACGTCACCCAGAGCGGCAAAGTCTGGAGTTGTGACAACCTGAATGCGACGCTGACCACCGTGGCCATCGCCGACGGGTTGGTGTTTGTCATTGACGAAGCCAGCGTCATCCACTGTCTGGATGCAGACACCGGGCAGAAATACTGGAGCTACGCCCTCAAAAGCGATCACGGCATGTTAAGTTCCTCCCTGCTAGCCGTGGATGGCAAATTGTTTGCCGGCAAGAGTGTTCTCGCGGTGAGCAAGACGCTGAAAACGCTCGGCACCATTGACGCGGACACCCCCACGTATTGCGGCGTGCCGTGCGTGGCCAATGGGGTTCTCTTTACCGTCCATGGTAAACGGTTATGGGCGGTGTGCGACAAAGGGGATAAAATGGCCGCCGGCAGCAACTGAACTGATAGCACATCGTCGAATGAGGCGTAGGGAGAGTACGGCTGCTCTCCGGTGAACCCTCTGGACGAATCGTATCCAACACCATCTTGGTAAAATTCAGCTCCAGTCCCATTCATTTGCCCCAATGCTTGGGTTATCTGATCATGTGCGGGCCTTGCCGGTGATTGACTCCAGCCGGATCCTGAAAACCTTGGTCTTAGCGATGAGCTTATCGATGTACTCAAGCCCCTCTTTAACGTAGTCGGGCGAGTACTTCCTGACCAACAAGACCAGGCCCTGTCGCTTCTCCTCGGCCGAGAGTTCCTCGACGAAGCCTGTGGCAATGGCACTTTCGTACTTGGTGCCGAACTTCTCGGGCAACACCTGTGTTTTGCCGACCACGCAAAACGAGGCTCTCGAGTTCGCTGAGAGAATATCGATCTTCTTGCCCTCCGGAGCACAGTGGAAGTAAATACTGTCCCCGGCCAGCGAGAAGTTCAGGGGAATCCCATGCGGCACACCATCTGGGGCTGCCATGGAAAGAACGCCGTATTCGGCTGATTCGAGAAGGCTTCTTGCTTCCTCGATGCCTATTGCTCTGTCATTACGTCTCATGGTGTCTCACCTAACGACTTCGATGGTTAATGAATAATGGAATCATCCGGCGCTGTGCCGGTGACTCTGAATTTAAAGGGCCATTGTTCGTTGGCGTTGGCGACAGCAGTTGCGTCGGCGGGCTTGCGGCGGTCACCCACGCGGATCCAGTGTTCAGTTGGCGCTCCCATCACAACGAGCCAGAGGAATTTGGTGTTGGCGGGGACGGTGAATTCCGTGTTGCCGTCGGCCTGGGAGAACGTGTCGCTGTAAACGCGGGAGCCGTCGGCCTTATGGACGAGGAACCCGTAGCGCCAGCCGGCTTTATCGAGTTGGGCCTGGCTGAAACCCTTCGCACCGGCGATGCCTTTGAAGGCGAGCGTCACTTTGGTATTGGCGGCAGGGACTTTGAGTTTGATGGCATTATAGCCGTAGTTCTGCGGGCACTTGTCGGCGGCAATCTGATACCAGTTGTCTGCGGCGCGGTTGATGGAAGTGAGGTGTTGATCGGCGTAGCGGGCGGCTACCTTCTCGATGCGCGGCAGGTCCCAGGTGACGAAGCGGCGGCAGGCGTCGAACATTTCGTCGTTGAACTGATTCTGGTTGATCTTCGTGAGTCGCTTGTAGGTCATGACCGGGTCTTCGCCGCGCTGCACTTCGCGCCACATTTTCCCGATGAACTCCACGCCGTGCTTGCAGCACCAGTATTCCAGCGGATAGCACGTGTGGTACTGGTTGTCGCGGTGCAGGAACGCGAGATGGGTGGCCTTCATGAAGGCATTCAGGTGGTAGTTTTCGAAGGTTTGCCATTCCGGATAGACCTGCCAGAGCATGAACTGGGAGGTCATTTCGCCAATAGAACCGCTGGAGACGAACGAGGCGGCTCCGTCAGCACGGTCGAGGGCCTGGAAGGAGTGGCCCAGTTCATGGGCGACCACGCCATAGGGGCTATGGTTGATCCGAGTGGCGGGCGTCCAGAAGGTGCCGATTTTGTTATCCGTGCTGCCACCGAAGGCGGTGTTGTCGGTGCCGCCGACGACGAAAATGAGATATTTGTATTTGGTGGCGAAGGATTTTTGTTTGTCCACCCATTTGAGCGTGTCCACGTAGTAGCTATAGAAACGATCGGCTTCCTTGAGGACTTCCTCCACGTTGAAGCGGCGTTTGGCGACGCTGTTGGTCATGGGGTCATCGCCGTATTCTTTTGCCCAGAAGAGCACGAAGTGGTCGGAGGCTTTGCTGCGTTTGAAGCAGAATTCACTGTTGGCATTGGTGTAGTCGTTGCCTGCGGGGACGTTGCCAATGCGGGCGGGAATTAGGAGTTCCTGACCTCCCGGTTTGGCGGGGGCCGTGGATGCGGGAGCAGTCTGTGGCAAGGCGAGCGAGCAGGCAGTCAGGAGAATCGTGATTCCAATTGCGGTAAGCGAGCATTGCTTTTGGCTCGCCATCATATATTCCTGGTAAATATTATACAGTTTGTGCGCATGGGCGGGAGTTTACGCTGATGTTGATACGGGGCAAGTACACATTTCCAACGGATAGAATCGGTTTTAGCCACTCAGTCATCTGCCCAAGTTGCAAGAGAGTGTTTTGACATTACGCGAAACCTCTTAAGAAACTCCGGATGAAGCCGTTGGTGTTGGAACGAGTTCGAACCCCA
>JBAXGN010000022.1 GCA_037139415.1 Verrucomicrobiota bacterium
CAGTGACTGCCGGTTCAAACGTCGTATTCCAAGTCAATGCCACTGGTTCCGATCCACTATCGTACCAATGGTATTTCAATCAAGGTGCCTTGTTGTCTGGCGCGACCAATTCCTCCTTGACCCTTAGTCGGATACAAGTCTTCCAGTCGGGTGACTATTACGTGGTAGTTACCAATCCATACGGTGTAGCCACCAGTGATTTGGCTCATCTGACTATAATCACGCCCCCACCCGAAATCACGAGCCAACCCGTCAGCCAAACAGTGACTGCCGGTTCAAACGTCGTATTCCAAGTCAATGCCACTGGTTCCGATCCGCTATCGTTCCAATGGTATTTCAATCAAGGTGCCTTGTTGTCTGGCGCAACCAATTCCTCCTTGACCCTGAACCGGGTACAAGTCTTCCAGTCGGGTGACTATTACGTGGTGGTCACCAATCCATACGGTGTAGCCACCAGTGACCTGGCCCATCTGACCCTTATCGGCGAACCCGTCATTACCCTGCAACCTTCCAATCAATCTGTGCTGCTGGGAACAACCGCCAAGTTCAGCGTCCGCGCTTCGGGAAATGCGCCATTACGGTTCCAGTGGCAATTCAATGGCTTGAACCTCACCGGCCAAACCCTGTCCAACCTGACCGTCATAGCCAGCAGTACCAATAAGTCAGGCAATTACACCGTGATGATTAGTAACGCCGTGGGCACCGTGACCAGCCAGGTTGCCACCTTGAATGTGCTATTAAAACCGACCATGCTGATCCAACCAAAGAACCTGGTGGCGGTTCAAGGAGGCACTGCGACGTTCACGGTTGGCCTGGGCGGTTCGGCACCGTTCCTCTATCAGTGGTTGAAAAACACTGCTGTCATTCCCGGGGCCACCCTGCCCGTGCTAACCCTGACCAACCTGCAAGCGGCTGATGCGGCCAAATACAGCGTGCGCATCACGAACGCGGTGGGGAATGCATTAAGCTTGCCAGCCAGCCTCGCGGTCCAGATTCCGCCGGTGATTACGCAAGTCACCCTGTCGGCCAGCAACCAACCGGTGGCCGCCGGTACTACGGTGACATTCAAAGTGCTCGCCACCGGCACCGCACCATTGAAATACCAATGGCTCTCGAACGGGGTCCCGATCCGCGGACAAGCTGCCGCTACCATGAGCCTTGCGGCCATCACCACGAACAAATCCGCCGGATATTCGGTCGTGGTGACCAATCTCGTCGGCTCCGCCACCAGCGCGGTCACGCAGTTGCTGGTGCATCAAAAGCCGGCCATCATCACCCAACCAAAAAACCAAACCATCCTGGCGGGAACCAACGTGACCTTGATGGCACTGGTGACCGGCTCTGATCCATTGATATGCCAGTGGCGCAAAGATGGCCTACCCCTGACGGGAGAAACCAACGCTAGCCTGGTTATCACCGGCATCCAAACCAATCAGGCGGGCAAGTACGATTTGCGGGTGACCAACCTGGTCGGCTGGGTGCAAAGTGCCACGGCCATTCTGACCGTGAAGCCACCCCCCAAACCGGCGTCCCGCCTTGCGCAACCAATCTCCCTGACGACGACCAGTGCGAGCACCCGGATCACACTTACCTTCACCACGGAGCCCGGCAAAACGTACCAGGTCCAATACACGGAAAGCCTGACACCGCCTGTCTGGCTGCCACTGGGCATCCCTCGCCTGGCAACCTCATCCACGTTGTCCATCGAAGATGCCAAAGCCGTGCAGACATCTCGCTTCTATCGCCTGGTGGAAACCGGATATTAAGATCAATGGCTACACTCCGGCGGAAATCACAGCCGGAGCGGGATTCGCGACTGGCAAGTGAACGGGTTGGGCTTCCAAACGTCGGCGAAACGCCAAATGGCGACGACGACTCCAGTGCACCAGCGGTGACCAGACGGCATGAACCAAGTCATGTTTGATTAAGAAGTGCCACAAACGGTTACTCCGCTTATAGAGCAGCGACATGGCCAAGTATGGCGCAATCGCGGACGCGTGACGGGGACGCCGACGCCAAATGCTGGCCGGGGAAAATAACCGGCGATACAACCAGTCGTACCCCAACTCCAATTCTTCCGGCGTCATGTGCTTGGGATAAAATACCGCATGCGCCGTGTCGTATAAATTCCAATTGCGATGCCGCAGCCGCCCGGAGGTTTCCATCTGCCGAAACAATGGTGTCCCGGGATACGGAGTCAGGATATGAAAGGTGGCGCACTCCAACCGGTTCTGTTCAATCCATTGTGCGGTGGTCTGGAAGACATCCTTCCGATCTCCATCAAATCCCAGTACGAAACTGCCGTTCACCTGAATGCCCTGATCATGAAAGATCTGAATGCGTCGCGCGTAATCTGCCACCCGTGGTGTTCGTTTGCGGGCGCCAATCAGGTTTTCATCGGATAGTGATTCAAACCCCACAAACACACCTGTGCAACCCGCCAGCGACATTTCGCGAACGAGCGCGTGATCATCGCTTACATCCAGGGAAATCGCCGCGCTCCAGATTTTCCCAAGTGGCTTCAATTCGCGGCACAGTTGCCGTAGATAGCCACGCTTGGCCCCGAGATTATTGTCCAGAAATGCCGCATACGGTTCACCGCTTTCCGCAAGCTGGCGGGCGATGTCCTCCGGGGGACGTTCGCGGCACGGCATCCGCAGGTTGCCGGTGGACAGGAAACAAAATTCGCACCGGTTATGACATCCGCGCGTCGCCATGAGGCTGGCCCGGGTGAGGAAGGAATGTGGCGAAATCAATTGCCGTCGCGGAGCCGGTTCCTGCCCATAATCCCCATCGAACTCGCAGCGGTAACAGGGTTGAAGAGTTTGCCGCTCCACATCGGCCAGCACCTGCGGCCAGGCGCGCACCCCATCCCCGATCACAATGGCATCGGCGTACCGCATCAGTTCCTCCGGGCAGGCCATGGCATGCAGACCGCCCAAAATGACTTTGACCCCATGCTGGCGATACCACGCCGCTAACTGGCACGCGCGTTCGGCAAACGTGAGATGCACGGTGATCCCCACCACTTCGGGCAACGGCTCCATGGGAGGCGGGCCGTGCAGCAAATTTTCGTCCCACCAATCCACCCGCCAATGCTCCGGCGTGGCAGCGGCGAGACTGGTCAGCGCCAGGGACGGGGTTAACACATGTTTGCCGTAACTGGCGTGGGGATCCTTGGGGTAAAAGGGTTGCACCAATCGGACGTACCGTTTGACCATCGGGCCGGTATTACTGCAATCCGGCAATGGGGGTGCCTCACGCATTTCCAACGGTTGCCATAATGGCTGACGCGGTTGATAATATGGATCCTCCGGAACCCGGTTCCATATACTTTCGGCAAGGCTCTGCCAATGCGTTGGGAATATGTTTTTCATAGCTTGATCCGATAATTCGGCTTTGCATCACGACAAAACCATGGCGTTGCGCTAAGTGAGCGCGTTTTACTGACGTGATGTAAAAACTAGGCTGTCAGCCGACCGCAACCGCATGGTGATTAGCCGTCACACTGGCTGGTGTCGCTGCATCGTGGTTCCAACTGTGCAACTGCATCTCCACCGCGTCTATGACTTCATCCGGGGTTGAAGTGCCGGCGGTGATGCCCACTAAATCATCTTGATTGAACCACTCCTGCCGTAATTCCTGCGCCGTTTGGACATGATGCACGCGGGGACACCATTGTTCACAGGCAGCCACCAATTCCCGGGTGTTATTGCTGTGCGCACCGCCGATCACAATGACCGTGGTGCATTGCCGGGCCAGGTCCATCGCTGCGCCTTGGCGCTGTTTGGTGGGTCGGCAGACCGTATCCACAAATTTGACTTCCGATTGCGGAAAACGCCGTTGGATCATCGCCACAAGGAAACGCGCCCGGTCCAACCGTTGCGTGGTCTGCGCGATCACCCCAAAGCGCGGGCGCTCCCGCAGTTCATCCACATCCGCTTCCGTCAGGATGACATCATACGCCTCCAGATCTCCG
This sequence comes from Verrucomicrobiota bacterium, assembly GCA_037139415.1. Lineage (NCBI taxonomy): Bacteria > Pseudomonadati > Verrucomicrobiota > Verrucomicrobiota bacterium. The sequence goes on from JBAXGN010000022.1 coordinate 3,980, forward strand.
GTAATGCCGCGCACTTCCACGTGCTGGCGCTGGCCGATGATGACCGGGTGATGGCCCTCCCGCACCAACTGGGCAACCGCAAGGTGCGCGTGCCGCACCAGTGGGCACGTCGCTTCAATCACCCGGTGGCCGCGCGCCACCACTGCGCCAACCACCCGCTGCGAGGTGCCATGCGCGGTGATCATCACCTGCGCCGTGGGCAGATCGTCTCCCAGATTGACGATCCGGACACCGCGTCCGCGCAAATCATTCAGGACGGTTTCATTATGGACGAGGTCGCCCAGAATGGAGAGCGGCGCCTGGGCGGCGTGTTGTTTGGCCAGGGTGATGGCGTCTCGCACGCCAAAGCACATGCCGTAATGAGCAGCACGGATTATTTTCATAGCATGAAAGGGATGGGGCCGCGAAACGTTGGCCGTGGCCGGTTGGGTTCAAGACTGTTCTTATGATTACTCATACTTTGTAACACAAAGCTTATGACCATGGTTCTTCGTTTTTGTTCAAAATAGTTTCATTTCCCGTTTTTCGCCGCCGCGATGATTTGTTCCAGCAGGTTCAGGTATGTGGCAAACGCCGTTTTGCCGTTCGCGGTTAGGGCGCAGGTGGTCAACGGGCGGTTCTGCGCGTACGACTTGGTGACGGAGACGTAACCGGCCTCTTGCAGCGTGCGGATGTGCGTGGTGAGATTGCCATCGGTCATCTGGAGGGTGCCGCGTAATTCCGTGAAGGATAACTCAGGCGTGGCGGCCAGCAGCGACATGATTGCCAGACGCCCTTTCTCATGGATCACGCGATCCAGCAATAAAAACGGCTCGGGATTCACGCTGTTTTGTCCGGTTTTTCCGTGAAATACAGGTAGATTCCGTATGCCAGGTGCAGCCCGCCAAACGTGCCGGCCATGACCAGGTTGGGCCAAGCGGGGGCCAGGTCATCCGCCAGGGCGGGCAGCAACATGACGCCCAATCCGCAAAACGCGAAAATCCATCCCAACAGGCGGATGCCCCGCCGCATGAAAAAGCCGGCGGCATTCAGCGCGCAACCGTATAACAGCAACCAGATCATCACCAGCGGCCACGTATCATTTTCCGCTTCCACCATGAAGCAGGCCGCCACCCCAATCACCGCCCCGAGCAACAACGGCAGTGAGACCGTGGCGGCCACGCGGCGGGTCGGTGGCGACCAGAATACCTCGTCGGCCTTGAGCGCTTGCTGGCGGATAAGGAGCATCGCCAATCCCAGCGACACCACGCTGACGCCCAGCCAGAACAGGCCGAAATGCCGGGTATCGGCCCACTGCAATTTCCAGGCCACCAAGCCAGCCGCCAGCCCAATGCCGCCGGTCAGCGTGTAGATGGGGGCCAGCGCCCGGCGATACAGGGCGGCACGTTCCATCAACGTCCGAATCGTCTGCAATTGTTCCATCGCCCAATCATTCTTCATGCAGTCACTTTGCTACACAAAGCATATTCATGCAAGCAGTTTTTTCACCGGCATCCTCACCCCGGCCGACATCGTCAAACCTCAGGATTTATGGGGCAAACGCCAGCCGTTAAAGTGGTCGTCCGCGCGGTGATTAGATTTTTAATAATTTCTATTGCATCATTAGCGGATAAGGGTAGTCTTCAGGCGATCCGCAGGCTGACTAATTGAGACGCGATGGCACGTTTACAAACATTGGTTGCGTATTCCGGGCAAACTCCGACCCGGAAACTCGGCGCGCTGCAAAGCGCGAGCCCCGCCATTTCCCTTGCCCCCCGCCAAACGCTGGCGCGGGCGCGGGTGGGTGCCTCGGGCCAATCCACCCACCCCGGCAAATCATTCCTTGGGCTCGCTAACTCTCCCAGGCTGCTCTCCAAACCATTCTTTGGGCATAATGATGGTCGTACAGGACATAATACCACCGCCACAGGACATAATAAACCGTTTATTGGGTCCAATAACACCGTCAGAGAACATAATGACGGTCGCACAGGACATAATACCACCAGCACAGGGCATAATAAACCGTTTATTGGGTCCAATGACGCCGTCAGAGAGCATAATACCACCGTCACAGGGCCAAATAATGCCAGCACAGGGCATAATAAACGGTTTACCGGGTCCAATAACACCGCCAGAGGGCATAATACCACCGCCAGCCAGCCCAATAAACCGTTTATTGGGGCCAATAAATCATTTATTGGGCTTATTAAATGGTTCGTAAACGCCCATAACCCGTTCAAAAAGGCTAGTTTACAACAAAAACTGCCAAAACGGGGCAAATTGGACGTGTTTTGCCCGGTTGGCGGCTTTGAGACCTATTTTTATGAGAACTGTCTATTTCGATTCCGGCTTTCATGCAGACGACCCCAATATTTATTGGGGCGACCCCAGCTACCAACTCGAACCGGGGGACCCCGGCTACGTGCCTTACCCGACCCCTTTGCCCGTTAACCCATCCAACAAAAAAACAACCCATAAAAATATGGTTAAAGGAGATCGCATCAAACAAAACAGTGATGAGTTTTTACACCAACTCGTCACCTTCGACAACAACATCGCCGCCCATGCCGCCGCGCTGGGCGTCACGACCGCGCAAATGACCGCGCACCACAACGACACCCTCTACTTTGAGTACGTGCTGGGCTCGTTGAGCGTCGCCCGCGCTTGTGCCGCACAATGGACCACGTGGAAAGACCTCGTGTCCGACGGCGGCACCCCGTCACCCGCCGCCGTGCCGACCCCGCCGCTCTTCCCCGCCGCCGCGCCCGTCGTGGACCTAAATATCAAGGGCCGTTTCCGCGTCCTGGTCCAGAACATCACGAACCATCCCGGCTATAACGAAGCCATCGGCAAAGTCCTGGGCATCGAAGGCTCCGAGATCACCCCGCCCGATTACGACACCCTGCAGCCGGACTTCAAACTGAGCCTGCGCAGCAACGGTGTGTACGTCCATTGGAACTTTGGCCACTACGGCGCGTTCCTGGACCAATGCAAAATCGTCGTGGATCGCGGCGACGGCAAAGGCGAAGTCCTGCTGACGATCGACAACACCGCCGGTTACCTGGACACCACCCCGTTCCCGGCCACGCCCGCCAAGTGGACCTACCGCGCCGTGTACATGGCCAAAGACCAACAAGTCGGCCAATGGAGCAAGCCCGTCACCATCAACGTGGGCTAAGCCTGGGAAACACCGCTCGACAACCAACCACCGCCGCGCGTCCCTCGCAATGCGCGGCGGTGGATTATTAAATTGACCCGAGGGGCCTTTTTAGGGATGGTCGGCACCATGAAAACCAACTGGCCACCGGAAACCATGAACGAAAAGGGCGTTCAATAATATTGTTAGGACCGTACCACCTGCATTATGGACGATCCCATTAAGGAAATCGTGATTCGCCGGGTTCGACTTAAAGACGAGCACAGACCGTTCGAGATTCACATCGGGCAGCTCGTTGAGGTGGATTGGCTTGCCGTCACACATGCCACGAGCAACCAACGCGATTCTTTTAATCTCGTTTTTTTTCGCTTTGATGGCTTTGTTATTGATTGGGTACAGTATGACACACTGGCTATTGCCTTGGACCAAGCCCACGCCATTGCCGGAGTCGAGGCTTCGGAATGGGAACAATGCAATGCCGAGATCACGAATGAGGACGGCAGAGTTAGTTGGGAGGAGGTTTGCCAAAAACGGGTCAACCAATAACCAAACCACCGACACCTTGTTCGTTTAGCCGCTGGGCGATGGTTATTTCAAGGCATCCTTGCCATCGGTGAGCCATTCGAGGTTGAAGCGGGCGAGGGTGTCAAGGCGCACTACGCCAGCTTGCCTTGCAGCACCGGTCGCTTATCCGTCGGTTTCGCGCTCATTTTGGCGATGCTGTTCAAAAATTCCACTTTGACTTTATCCCCCTCAAACCGACATGTCACCTGATCGTGGTGCGGGGTCTCATTATAACGCCAGATCATCACGAAGGTGTTGGCATCTTTCCAAGCGCCAGCCGCCGCCACTTTGTACTTGGTCTTGCCTTTGAGATGCCCCGTGGCAATCAACTTGGGCGGTGTTCCGGGCATATCGGTTTCCCCTTGCACCCAGTTTTCCAAGCCGCACACGATGGAATAGTCGCCCTGATCGTTCTGCAAGGTGAATCGGCAGGCGCCAAGTTGAAAATTGAACGTGACACTGCGCGCCGGGAGGTCGTTGGGTTCGATCTGGAACGTTTTGCCTGAAATGTCGCTGGCGATGGGAGGCACCGGCTGGCCGTGGGGCGGTTGCAGGACCAGTGAAGCCAGGGTCTGCCGCAATTGCGTGGCGGACGCCGGGTCGGGTGGCAGCGCTTGGTTTTTCATGGCGGGCAGCAGGTGTTCCCAAACCAGGTCCAACTCGCCCTGCATGTTGGGGCTTTCACTGGTGATGGCAATCACCGCATCCTGCTCCGGCATGACGATGGTGAATTGCCCATACGCGCCGTCCCCACGAAACGCGTTATGCTGGCAGCGCCAGAACTGGTAGCAATATCCCTGCTGCCAGTCATTCTGTTCTTTCGGTCGGCTGGGATTCGCAATCACTGGCTGCTGAATCTTGAACGTGGTGGCTTCTTCCACCCATTGCGCCGGCAAGATCTGCCGCCCCTGCCAGACGCCTTGTTGCAGGTGCAGTTGCCCAAATTTGGCCAACCCCTCGGTCTGAATATTCAACCCCCAGCCGCCAGTATTGATCCCGCGCGGACACATTTCCCATGTCACGCCTTCGATTCCCAGCGGCTCGAATAAACGCGGCTTCAAATACTCCAGGATTGGCTGGCCCGTGACCTTTTGCACGATGGCCGACTGCATATACGTCGCCAGGCTGTTATAAAGAAAAACGCTGCCTGGAGGGTTGGCGATGGGCAACGCCAGAAAGGCTTTCACCCAGTTTACCTCCTCCGTCAAAGTCCTGGTGGGGTCCTTGGCGTGGCCCACGGACATGGTCAGCAAATCTTTCACCCGCAACGCTGCCAGGTGATCGCTTACGGTAGCCGGCAATTCCTCCGGGAAAAAGGACACGACCCGGTCGCTGACCTTTAACCTGCCCTCCGCGACGGCCAAGCCAACTGAGGTTGAGGTGAAACTCTTGCTCATCGAATACAGGGTGTGCGTCAAATCCGGTTGGTAGGGTGTCCACCAGCCTTCGGCCACCACTTGGCCATGGCGAACCATCATGAAGCTGTGGAACTCGTGTTTGCTTTTCGCGAGCGCGGCCAGAAAGGCTAATACCCCCGGCGACGATACCCCTTGCGCCTCGGGCGAGCTGCGCGGGAGTCGTTGGGTGATGGAGCGCCCGGTGGAGCGACAACCAGAAAAGGTGGAAATCAAAGTGAACCCGGCCACCCCATAGCCAAGGTGTTGAAGAAAGGCTCTGCGATTCGACGACATGGACGAATGTTACAGAATTGTTTCAGGCGGTTCAAGCACGGAATCGTATGGAACCGGCCAAATGTTTGGGAGAGACAACAACGTCAGCAGAGGCTATAGTATCCCCGTGACACGACCATGAACTGGCTTGCGCATCAGTATCGTCAGCAATCGCCGCCCTGGATTTCCGCCTGGGTGGGGGGATCGCTATTGGTTGCCTCGGCTCTGCCCATGGCGGCACAAACCACCAATGCGCCACCCGAACCGCCTGCGCCCGCGCCGGTTGATAACTTGGAATTTCTGAACGGCGATCAGCTCAAAGGTGTCTTCCTGACGCATGATCTGAAGAACGGCGTGCGCTGGCAGCACCCGGCCATCAAGCAAGTGCTCACGGTCAACCCGAGCGGTATTTCGCAAATCCGCTTGAACCATCCTCGCACCAACCACCCGGAGCGCGTCAACTGCACCCTCAGCCTGGCTAACGGCGACGAACTGACGGGTTCCCTTTCAGCGTATGACGATGGTAAATTCGCGGTGGAAACCTGGTATGCCGGACGCTTGCTGATTCCCCGCAGCGCGGTGCAGACCGCGCGCATCAGCGCCAATGCCGCCAATACGCTGTATGAAGGTCCCACCAGTCTGGACGGCTGGCTGGCCAAAAGCTCGGGAGCAGTCACGGTGTTCGGTGGCGGCTTCGGCGGTGGCCAGATCATCATCAATGGGGGCGTCCTGATCCAAAACGGACGGGTCATCACCGCCAACAATTCCCGGCAGCAAGGCGTCTGGCAGTTTAAGGACGGTTGCTTTGCCAGCACCGGCAGTGGTGCCACCATCGCGCGCCAAGTGAATTTGCCCCCCACGTCCAACATCGAGTTTGACGTGGCCTTCTCCCGCTACCCGCAGTTCAGCCTCTATTTTTACAGCGACTTTTTAGAGGGGTTTAATGGGAACGCCTACATTCTGCAATTCGCCGCCAAGAACGTGTACCTCCGCCGGCAAGGCGGCGGTGGTGGCGGACAAAACTTCGGCAGCATTGAACTCTCCAGTATCACTGCCAAAGGCAAGGCACGCATTTCCGTCCGCACCAATCGGGAACAGAAAACCATCGCGCTGCTGGTGGATGACCAACTGGTCAAGCAATGGATGGATACCGGGGAACTCGGTGGGGCCGGCACCGCCATTCTGTTCCAATCTCAAAGTGCCATCCCGATCCGCTTGAGCAACCTCCGCGTCACCGAATGGAATGGGGTGATTGATGAAGCGACCACCGCCCTTTCCAACGCCAAGGAGGACCTGGTCTATCTGGCCAACCGTGACAAAGTGTCCGGCACCCTCAGCGGCATTAAAGATGGCAAACTCAAATTCACCACCCAGTTTGCCACGCTGGATATTCCCCTCGAACGGATTTACCGCATTGATTTCAATTCGGAAAAAACCGAGAAAACCCCGCCGCGCCCCACCGACGTGCGCCTGGTCTTTGGCGGGCGTGGACGCCTGACGGTTCAACTGGAGAGCTGGGATGAACGCCAGGTGGTAGGGTCCAGTCCTGTTTTTGGCACCGCCCGCTTTCAGCCCTCGGCCTTCAGCTCCCTTCAATTCAATCTCATCAAGCCACGCGTGGACACCGACTCCAGCGATACTCCGGGCGGCATGTCCGGCGCGGGGGATTGGATGGAATAAGCGGCAGCGGCTTTACACCCGCGTTGGATCCGGGTGTACCCACGGCGCACGGTATGGGCGCTGCAGCAGGCGGTTGGCCTCCTCGTCCCCCACCACCTGGTGTTTGACCGGGTCCCAAGCCAGCGTGCGGTTTACCTTCATCGAGAGATTCGCCAGAATGCTCGATGCGCTGGAGATGTGCCCTTCCTCAATGTCAGCCACGGGCCGCCCGCGGTTGTCGGTGCAGCGCAGCAAATCTTTCATGTGCCCGCGAATTGCCGGGGCCACATGCCGTTCCAGTCCTTTTTCCGTTTTGTCCTCCGGGAACTGCTCATATTCGTAGGTGACGTCCTTATGCGCCGAGGGTTCATCCTTGTTGCAGGGAATAAAGTCGTAACTCATCACGCTGGCTTTCAGCGTTCCCTTTTCCCCGTAGAAGGTCATCCCCCAAGGATACTTCGGATCGGGCGGATCACCCCAGGTGCGGTGCTGCCAGATGACCTGGACATCCCCATGATCAAACGTGGCGGTCTGCGTATCGGAGATGTTCGCCCGGCTCTCCCGGTCCATCATAATGCCCCCCGTGGAACTGATGCGCTTGGGCCAGCTCAGGCCCATCATCCAGCGCACGGCATCATGCATGTGGATGCACATGTCGCCCACAATCCCGTTGCCGTATTCCATATATGCACGCCAACTGCGCGGGTGGATCAGCTTGTTGTAGGGCCGCATCGGGGCCGGGCCCGTCCACATCTCGTAATCGAGATACTCCGGCGGCGCGGTATCCGGCGGGTTTTCCCGGGCGCGCATCCGGTAATAACAGTAGATCTCCACCAGCCCGATCTTGCCGAGTTTGCCGCTCTTGATAAATTCATCCCGCGCCTCGATCAGATGGGGCGTACTGCGGCGCTGCGTGCCCACCTGCACCACGCGATTGTACTTGCGGGCGGCCGCCAGGATGGACTGCCCCTCGACCACATCCACGCTGATGGGCTTTTGCAGATACAGATCAGCGCCCGCTTGGATGGCGGCGATGGCCGGCAGCGCGTGCCAATGATCGGGCGTGGCAATCAGGACAATGTCCAAATCCTTTTCCTTGAGCATCTCCCGGTAATCCCCATAGATGCGCGGACGCTTCCTGGAGATCTGTTTGGCGGCGGCGATATCCGCCGCTTCGGCCACCATCCGCTTATCCACATCGCATAGGGAAACCACTTCAACTGGCGCGACCTGCAACAGGCGCCAGAGATCGCATTTACCGTACCAGCCGGTGCCAATCAGCCCGACGCGTTTCTTGACGCCATCGAATTCGGCGGCAAACGCGGGAAACTTGCTCAGAGCCAGGCCGGCGGCGCTGACTCCACTTACTTGAAGAAATTGACGGCGATTCATGGGCTTTAAATAAGCGCACCTGACGGCAAAAGACAAGTGCATTTCCGAGGTGGCATCAATTTCGCATTCGGTCTGCCATGCCATCCCAGAATAGTGTACACGACAACAATTGCGGCACAGCCCCCCTGGTGACATCATTCACCGTGATTTGTTTGTTCCAATAAACTTGTCAGGTGTTATGATCTCAATCGTCAAATCCTGTATGCATTGGTTCTCCGTTGGCAAACTTGCCCCGCCATACCAGTGAATCGTCTTTGCGATCCACGAACTGAAACGTAAAATCTCCTCGATGGCATTCGTCGGAAACATTAAGCATGTAGAAGTCGAGTTTGACATCACGAATCTCTGGCTCTTGGCGACGAAGAAATTCAATGACTCGTCACCTACATTTATGGTTGCGCTTTTTTTGATGGTCAACGGGGCAATTTCGGAGCAGCATCCGGCGCATGAAAACCAGGACGAAAACTTTGCTGGTCCGCGCGGCGCTGCTCGCCCTTGATGTGGCGTTGTGCGGCTACAAAAATATGGCTCGTATGGAAAGTATTGGATTGGTTCTGTGGCGGAGCTTTCGCCGCCAGGCTTCTGCGCGGGTGTCGTTGTGGGCGGTCTTCGCTTTGTTGCTGGCATATCCGGCAGCGGCCGCCGTCGCTGCTGTCCCGGCGGGGGCGGACCCGCTGGCGCGCGGGTTCGCGCAGCCGCCGGAGGCCGCCCGGCCCTGGGTGTATTGGTTCTGGCTGAGCGGCAATCTCAGCAGCAACGGAATCACCGCCGATCTGGAGGCGATGAAGCGCACCGGCATTGGCGGGGTGCTGATCATGGAGGTGGACCAGGGCGCGCCCAAGGGTCCGGCGGATTTCGGCGGGCCGCTCTGGCGCGAGTTGTTCAAGCACGTCTGCGCGGAGGCGGAGCGGCTGGGGCTGGAGGTGAATATGAACAACGACGCCGGCTGGTGCGGCAGCGGCGGTCCGTGGATCACGCCCGAGCTTTCCATGCAGAAGATCACCGTGGCGGAGCTGGCGGTGGAAGGTCCGCGCCGCCTGGCGGAGGTGTTGCCGCAGCCCGCCATGGTGGCGAATTATTACCGGGATATTGCAGTGTTCGCGCTGCCCACGCCCGCCGGGGATGAGGTACACATGCGGGAGTTCTCGCCAAAAGTGACCGCCAGCGGGTTGAAAGCGGAGGAAGCCGGCAAATGGTTGAGCGACAAACCCAAGGCCGCGATCACGCTGGCGTTGCCCAAGACCGGGCAGCCCGCCTGGGTGCTGGTGGAGTTCCCCCAGCCGTTCCGCGCCCGCGAATTGCGCGTGTCGGTCGCCGGTTCGGCGCGGCTGGGCTTGCATCTGGCGCTGCAATCTTCGGAAGACGGCAGTAAGTTCACGACGCTCCGGGCATTGGATGTCAAAGCGGGCGCGGTGGAATTCACGTTCCCGGAGACTTCCGCCCGGTTTTACCGCCTGCACTGCCCACGCGCCGATGCGAAGTTGGAGAAGCTGACGCTGAGCGGCCTGGAGTTGAGCCCGCGTTACCGCATCGAGGGGATCAGCGGCAAAGCGGCGTTCACGAAGCAGGAGATTCCGCTGCAATCCACCTGGCCCGCGCTTCCGGAGACCGCCGTCGTCGCGAGCGAGCGCGTCCAGAACCTGACCGCGCAGTTGGATAAGGATGGGAAGTTGACATGGGACGTGCCCGCCGGGAAATGGACGATTCTGCGCGTCGGGCATACCTCAACCGGCAAGGATAATCACCCCGCCCCGCTCCCGGGCCGCGGCCTGGAATGCGACAAGCTCAGCAAGGAGGCCGCCGAGGCCATGTTCAACGGGCTGATGGGCAATCTGATCAGCGACAGCCGCCCGCGCGTGCCCAAGACGCTGATCTCGACGCATATTGATAGCTGGGAGGTCGGCTCGCAGAATTGGACGCCGCGTTTCCGCGAGGAGTTCCAACGGTTGCGCGGGTATGATCCCCTGCCCTATCTGCCGGTGTTCACCGGGCGCGTGCTGGATAGCCTGGAGGTTTCCGAGCGGTTCCTCTGGGATGTGCGGCAGACGGTCTCCGATTTGCTCGTGGACAATTACGCCGGGCATTTCCGCGAGCTGGCGCACAAATATGGCATGCGACTTTCCATCGAGGCGTACGACGGCGTCCCCTGCGACGACCTCACCTACGCCGGGCGCGCCGATGAGCCGATGGGGGAATTCTGGTCGTGGGGCCGCTTCGGCGCGGCGTACAGTTCCACGGAGATGGCGTCGGCCGCGCACGTCTATGGCCGGCCAATCGTCGGCGCAGAGGCGTTCACCGCCACGGATCAGGAGAAATGGCAGGGGCATCCCGCGAACGTGAAGGACATCGGCGACTGGGCTTTCTGCGAAGGGATTAACCGCTTCGTCTTCCATCGCTATGCGCTCCAGCCGTGGCCGGACCGCCGCCCCGGAATGTCCATGGGGCCGTGGGGGCTGCATTACGAGCGCTCGCAAACCTGGTGGGAACAATCCCGCGCCTGGCACGAGTACCTCGCACGCTGCCAGTTCCTCTTGCAGCAAGGGTTGTTCGTTGCGGATATCTGCTACCTCGCGCCCGAGCGTTCGCCGCAGCGCTGGGCGCCGCCCGTCAACGCCAAGGCCACCGGCTACACGCGTCCGGGCTATAACTTCGACGGCTGCCCGCCGGAAGTGGTCCTCACCCGCATGAAGGTGAGCGACGGCCAATTGGTGCTGCCGGACGGCATGAGTTACCGGCTGCTCGTCCTGCCCGCCGTGGAGACCATGACGCCCAAGCTGCTGCGCAAAATCAGGGAGCTGGTCGAGGCCGGCGCCACCGTCCTGGGGCCGCGCCCGGTGAAATCCCCCAGCCTGGCCAACTACCCGCAGTGCGACGCGGAAGTGCAGCAACTCGCCGCCGAGCTTTGGGGCGATTGCGATGGCAAGAACGTTACCAAGCGCAAGCACGGCAAAGGCTACATCGCCTGCGGCGTCACGCCGGATGAGGTGCTGAATTGGATGGGGCAACAACCGGACTTCACCGCCAAGAGCCGCCTGCGCTACATTCACCGCGTCATCGGCGATGCGGACGTGTACTTCGTGGCCAATCCGTTCCCGCGCGCGCTCGACGAAGTCTGCAAGTTCCATATCAGCGGCAAGCGCCCGGAACTCTGGTGGCCCGATACCGGACGCATGGAACCTGCCGCGCTGTATGAGGCCGAGGACTGCTGCACGCGGGTGCGCCTATCGTTCGACCCCAGCGGCTCCGTCTTCGTGGTGTTTCGGCCCGGCACCGTGCCCGCCGGAATCACCGCCGTCAAACGCGACGGCAAAACTATCCTGGACATTGCCCCGGCGGGAACCGCCGCCACCGCCGCCGGCGGGAACAATGCGGGCATAACAAATTCTTTTACCATGGCCGCCTGGGTCAAACCGGCGATGAATACGTTGCTGCCCAAAGAAGCGGCGGCGGGCGTCGTCAACTTGAACGCAGCGCGCAACGACGTGCTTTATCCGCCGCCCGGTCATGAGGTGTATCCCGAGCCCGGCCATTCCGGGTGCGGCTTTGCCGTGGGACAAAACGGCGTCGCCATCTATGAACATGGCGACAGCTACTTCGCCCCGCTGCTCGTTCACGCCGCGCCGCTCACCGACTGGACGCACGTGGCCATTGTCTATCGCGACCGCGTGCCCAGCCTGTACCTGAACGGGAAACTCGCCCGCCAAGGCTTGAAAAGCGCGTGGCTCGTGCACCCCGGCGTCGGCGTGCCGCACGACCGGCCGCTTGCGTCCTTCAACGGCGAACTCGGCGAACTCAAGCAAGTAGACCGCGCATTGGACGCCGCCGAAGTCAATCAGCTCATGCAGACCATGAAGCGGCAAACCGAATCCAACGTCCTCCCCGCCGTGAATGTGACGCGCGCACCGGATGGCCAGCTCTGGCTGGAGACCGCGCATTCGGGCGCTTATGAAATCGCGCGCGCCGGCGGCAAAACCGCCACCGTGCAAGTCCCGGACCTGCCGCCCGTCCAAACCGTGGAGGGGCCGTGGGAAGTCCGCTTCGCGCCCGGTTGGGGTGCGCCCGAGCGCATCACCCTGCCGCAACTTATTTCCTGGAGCGATCACGCGGAGACCGGCGTCAAATACTTCTCCGGCGCGGCCACCTACCGCACCACCTTCCAGCGTCCCGCCGCCACCACTTCCGCGCTGCGGCTGGACCTTGGCCGCGTGGAAGTCATGGCGGAAGTCAAACTCAACGGCCAGGATCTGGGCATCCTCTGGAAGCCGCCGTACCGCGTGGACCTCCCCGCCGCCGCCGTGAAGCCGGGCGAGAACGTGCTGGAAATCAAAGTGGTAAACCTCTGGATCAACCGCCAGATCGGCGACGAACAACTTCCCGAAGACAGCCAGCGCAACGCCAACGGCACCCTCAAAGAATGGCCGCAATGGTTGCAGGAAGACAAACCCAACCCCAGCGGCCGCTTCACCTTCACCAGTTGGCGGCTCTGGAAGAAATCCGATCCGCTTGTCCCCTCCGGCCTCCTGGGCCCCGTCACCCTTCAGCCCCTGGCGCGCGTGCCGGTGAATTGAGCCCTACACCTCGCAAATCCGCATCATTTTATCGAGCGTTTCGAGCGGCTCATTGATGGGGCTGTATTCGTGGGCGATGAAGCCCTGATAATTCAGGTCGGCAATGGCCTTGCAGATGGGGCGGTAATTCATTTCCTGAGTCTCATCGAACTCGTGCCGCCCCGGATTGCCAGCGGTGTGGAAATGCCCGATATACTCAATGTTCTGCTGGATGGTGCGGATGATATCCCCCTCCATGATCTGCATGTGGTAAATATCGTAAAGCAGTTTGACCCGCGGCGAGTTGACCCGCTTGCAAAGCTGGACGCCCCAGGCGGTGTGATCGCACATGTAGCCGGGATGATTCACCTTGCTGTTCAACAGTTCCATGCAAAGGGTGATTTTCTGTTCCTCGGCAAAGCTCTTGATCTGGTTGAGAAAGATCGCGCAGTTCTCCATACCCTGTTCGTCGGTAAGACCCTGACGGTCTCCTGCGAGCACGATCACGTTGGGTGCGCCAGCGTCAGCGGCAGCCTTGATGGTCTCGCGCATCTTGCGGTCAATCTCGGCATGATTCTTGCGGTCGTTGATGCCGTTCTTAATGCCAGACCCGCCGCCCGAAACCATCGTGGGAATCAGCCCATGCTGCTTCAAAATGGGGAAATCGCCGGGCTGCACCAAATCAATCCCCCACGCGCCAAGCCTGGCCGCCTCGCGGCACATGGCGTCCAGGTCCATCTTCTTGGCTTTGGAACTGAACACGCCGCGGCAGACGGCTTGTTTCAGACGACCTTTGCGCGGCTCCGCGTGAGCCGAGGGAACGGCAGTCCCCAAAATGGAGAAGGCGCCGAGGGTCCCAAGGGTGGCCACAAAACTCCTGCGGGGCATGGAATAAGATTCAGTATTTTTCATAGCCCCAGCTTATGCCTGATGGGCGGAATAAGGCAAGAATGGAAAATGAAGTTCAATTTTCCATTGGCTTCCCGCCCGGTTTGCGGCATCGTTCCGGTCATGCGGTCAACGGCGTTGCTCGTTTTGTCAGGCGCCATTAATGTGGCGTTGCTCTTGCTATTGTTACAGCAAGGTCACCATGCTGCCTCCGTCCCGCCCACCACCAATAAATTTTCCCTGGTGCGCACGCAGCAAATGCGGATGCCGATGCGCTTGCAGCGGACGAACATGAGCCTGAATGTGCAACTGCTTTCCTGGAAGCAAATCGAAGCCGACGATTACGTGCAGTACATCGCCAATTTACGGTCCATCGGTTGCCCGGAAGAAACCATCCGCGACATCATCATTGCCGACGTGGATCACGTGTACGCCCGGAAACGCGCCCAACTTGCGTTGCTGAGACAAGATCAATGGTGGCAGTCGTCCTTGGACACGAAGGCCGAGGAGCGCATGAACCAACAGTTCGAGGCCTTGCACCAGGAAAAATCCGCTTTGCTGGCCAAACTACTCGGCCCCGATTGGGAACAAGGGTCCGATCAGGACATCGTCAACAAAGCCCTCGCCAAACCTTACCTTTCCGGAGCCGTTCTGGCGCAGTTGCCTGCCAACGTGGTCTCCGCCGTGCGCGAAGGTTTCGAGAAATTGCAAGCGGATTACCTGGCACATCTCAAGGAACGGGATAAAGCCGGCCGGGAGGAAGACCCGCTGGCAGTGGCCAAAATGCGGCGGGAATACCGGGCTCAACTGGAAAAGTTGCTGACCCCGGAACAGTTGGAAGAATATTTGCTGCGCAACTCCCGGATCAGCGAGCAACTGCGCGATCAATTGCACGGCCTCAACGTGACGCCGGAGGAATTCCGCGCCATCTTCCGGGCGCGCGACGGCGTGGAACGCCAACTTCTCTTTGGCGGCTACACCTCGGCAGAGGGCATGGTGCGCGTGGCCGATCAGATGGATGACCAGGCCGCCGTGGCCATCAAACAAGTCATCGGCTTGCAACGTTTCCAGGAATTCCAGCAGAACCAGAACCCGGCATACCGGGATGCCAAAGCGCTGACTGCGGAAACCGGAGCCGACCCCAAAGTGGCCGGTGCGGTGGTTGAGTTGCGCAATTCCCTGGCGCAGGAAGAAGCGGCCATCCAAAAGGACCAGGACCTGACCCCCGAGCAAAAAACGGTGGCGGTCATGTTGGCGAGAGAGCAGATGGAAGGTGCCTTGCGGCAGGTTCTGGGGGACGAAGCGTACGCCAAATATCAGAAGAAGTTCGAGAAAGAGCGGCGTTAGGTTGAGGTCTTGGCGGATCGCGGGAGTTCCCATGAGAGTCTTGGTGTGGGCGGATTAATATCGGTTCACGAATCAAATAAAACACGATTATGAGATCATTCATCCCTGGCAGTGTATTGGCGCTGACCCTGGTCACGGGGCTGGCGGCGGCCCCCTCCACCTTCAACGGTTTGGACCTGAATATGGGCAACCTTTACCGGCTCTCCAACGCCAAATCCCGCTCGGTCAGCCCGGAAAACTTCACCGGCGAAAAAGGCATGGGCGGCATGGCCACCGAGGGCACCGGCGCTGGCGCCTCGCGGGACCTCGGGCAAGGGTGGAAAGTCTCCCCTTCCGTGCGCATCAAAGGCAAGACCACCTTTACCCTGGCGGACATCGCCGGCCCCGGTGCCATCCAAAGCATCTGGATGACGCCCACGGGCAATTGGCGCTGGTCCATCCTCCGCTTCTATTGGGATGACGAAACCGAGCCGTCCATTGAATGCCCGGTGGGCGACTTCTTCGCCTGTGGCTGGGGAAAATTTGCGCCGCTCAATTCGCTGGCCGTCTGCGTGAATCCCGGCAGCGCCTTCAATTGTTATTGGCAGATGCCGTTTCACAAAAAAGCGCGGATCACCATGGAAAACTTGGATGACAAGGAGATGACCGTCTATTATCAGATCAATTACACGCTGACGGAAGTGCCGGAGGACGCGGCCTATTTCCATGCACAATTCCGGCGGGTGGATCCCCTGCCCTTCAAGAGCGTATATACCATTCTGGATGGCGTCGAGGGCGCGGGCCAATACGTGGGCACCTACCTGGCTTGGGAAGTTCACAGCACCGGCTGGTGGGGCGAAGGCGAAATCAAATTCTTCCTGGATGGCGACGCGCAATTCCCCACCATTTGCGGCACCGGCACGGAAGATTACTTCTGCGGCTCGTACAATTTTGAAAACAAAGCCACCAAACAATACCAGGAATTCTGTACGCCGTACTCCGGCCTGCCGCAGGTGATCCGCCCGGATGGGTTATACGATTCGCAAACGCGCTTTGGCCTCTATCGCTGGCATATTCCCGACCCGGTCCGGTTTGGCAAAGACTTAAAAGTCACCATCCAGGCCCTGGGCTGGCAGTCTGGAGGACGTTACCTGCCGTTGCAGGATGACATTGCCTCCGTGGCGTACTGGTACCAGACCGAGCCGCACAAGAAATTCCCGAAACTGCCCGCCAAGGACCAGTTGGAATTGCACTAAGTAAACTCCGAAAACCGAAGGACGAATTCCAAAAGAAATCCGAAGTCCGAAAACACGCCAAATCCACGAGGAAAACCACCAACTCCCCTGGCCGCCGCCGGGCTGGAAAAATGCCGCGTTTCAACGTGAAAAGCGAACCGGCCACAAACCTCGCGCCTGCCATCGAATTTCGGATTCGGGATTCTTTCGGTTTTCGGCCCTCGGACTTCGGATTTAGCTAGCCCCCTATTCCATTCAAAATTGTCCATCTCCTATCTTCTTCTTTCCATTTTTGCCTGAAACTATTTCTGCAAAGTTCCGCACTCCGCCTTCGTGTGGCCCCCTCGAACAACCACTCAAACTCATGTGATTCCGCCCTCATTCAACACGCCTCAGCATGGCTTGAGAAATTAAGTTGTAACCTAACTCCCCGACCGACAGTCTATTAGCAATAGTTGATGAAACGCCGGTCTGAATGGACCGGACGAGCGAACAATAATAGAGTGATTGATGAAAGGTTTGATACGAACATGAAACTGAAAGAATTAGCAATATTCGCCACCTGCGGCTCCTTGCTGCTGAGTGTGGCCAATGCCCAGGACGCCCAGAAAAAAGAAGGAGCCGTGGACCGCCGGGCACAAATGGAGCAGCGCCAGAAGGAAATGATGGAAAAGCTGGGCCTTACCGACGAGCAAAAGGAAAAATTCAAGGTCGTCCTGCAAGAGGAACGCCAAAAGATGATGGAAAAAATGCAGGAACTCCGCGCCAAGGGCGATGTCACGCCGGAGCAACGGAAAGAAGCCATGCTAAAGCTGGCGGAAGATACCATCGCCAAAATCAAGGAACAGAAAATCCTGACCGATGAACAGATTACGAAGTGGAAAGAAATCCGCCAGCAAATGTTCCAAGGCCAGGGGCGCGGCAAGAAAAAGGAATAGTGGACCACGCTGTCCTCACCGAATTACCAGGCACGGGCAACCGTGCCTTTTTTATTGCGGTTTTTCAAAGATTGACGCTCCGGCCATGATGCGGAACACTTTCGCCCGAAACATTGAAATAAGATCATGAAACTCCTGGGGATTGAAGGCGGCGGCACCCGCACGGTGGCGCTGTTCCATGACGGCCAGACCACACAACGCTACGTGAACGGTCCGGGTAACCTGCGTCTGCTGACGGACGCCCAATGGGTTGCTCACCTCCGGGAAATCGCCGGCCAGTTCCCCTGCCCTGACGCGCTGGGCCTCGGCCTCGCCGGCGCGCGCACCCCGCAGGACCGCGCGCGCATTTGCGCGCTCGCGGCCCAGGTTTGGCCCGGCGTGCCGTGCCACGCCGCCAATGATCTCGAGACTGCCCTCGCCACGGTCGAGCCCGGCGAATCATCTGCTACCGTTGGCACCGTGACAGTCCTGGTCTTAAGCGGCACCGGTTCCTGCTGTTACGGGCGTACCCGTGACGGCAAGGAGGTCAAAGTCGGCGGATGGGGACATATTCTGGGCGATCGCGGCAGTGGATACGACATCGCCTTGCAAGCCTTGAAACAAGTCATTGCTACCTTTGATTCGCAGGGACAATGGCCGCGCCTCGGGGCCCGTTTTTTACGGCATCTCAATCTCAATGAGCCGGAGCAACTGATCGGGTGGGCACAACGGGCCGGCAAGGAAGACGTCGCCGCACTCGCCCTGGAGGTCCTGACTGCCGCCAGTCAAAAGGACCCGATTGCCACCCGGATCTTAAATGACGCCGCCGGAATTTTAGCGGGCGATGCCATGACTTGCGCCCGGCGAATCGCGTGGAAAAATGCCCGGGCCCGGTTTGTGCTGACCGGTGGCATGCTGCTCAAGCAACCCGGTCTGGCGATGCGGGTCAGAACCGCCATCCGCAAACAGATGCCCCTCGCCATCGTGGAACCGTTGCGGCAGGAAAGCGTCTGGGGTGCCGTGAAACTGGCGGAGCAAGCCCTCGCCGAATCATCGCCTGCACCGCCCGCCGCCGCTTCCGCGCGGACTAAAGCCGCCCTGCCCCTCCTGCCGGTGGCTACCGGATTATCACCCACCGAAGAACGCCACCCGCGCTCCCGGCACCTGGATCGGATGCCGCTCCGCGCGGCCATCCAGTTGATGGCCAGCGAAGACGCCCAATTGCCTATGGCCATTCTGGCCCAAGCCAAGCCGATTACCCAAGCCATCCGCCTGATCATTCACGCCCTGAAACACGGTGGCCGCCTCTTCTATGTCGGGGCCGGGACCAGTGGCCGCTTGGGTGTACTCGACGCCAGCGAATGCCCGCCCACCTTCCGCACTGCGCCGGAAATGGTTCAAGGCATCATCGCCGGCGGCCAAACTGCGCTTTGGGAATCCGTCGAAGGCGCCGAAGATGATCTGACTGCGGGAGCGCGCGCCATCACCTTTCGGGTGGTCTCCCAGCACGACGTCGTGGTGGGCATTGCGGCCAGTGGTCGAACCCCCTTCGTGTGGGGCGCGTTGAACGAGGCCAAAAAGTGCGGTGCCAAAACCGTCCTCCTGGCCTTTAATCCACACCTGCACATTCCGCGCACCTTAAAGCCCACCGTGTGCATTCTCCCCAACACCGGTCCCGAAGTCTTGACCGGTTCGACCCGTTTGAAATCCGGCACCGCCACCAAGATGATTTTAAACATGCTCACCACCCTGTCCATGGTCAAGCTGGGCAAAGTGGTCGGCAACCTGATGGTGGACCTGAACCCTTCAAACACCAAACTGCGCGACCGCGCCATCCGAATCCTCTGCGAACTCCAAGCTTGCCCGCGTGAACAAGCCCAACTGGCCTTGGAGCAATCCGGCTGGATCGTCAAGGCCGCCCTGCACAAGGTTTGCCGCCGGGAATACGCGGTTCGCATCACGGATTAGCGTCTGGTTACGCCAACCCTGGTGACCATGGAAAACTTTCATACTGGATTCGGCGGCCAAACTTCGCTTTAATACCGCCGCGATGCGAAATTTATGGCGGGCCATGCGGTTCTTCCGTTCGGACACCCCGCG
Organism: Verrucomicrobiota bacterium; assembly: GCA_037139415.1. NCBI lineage: Bacteria > Pseudomonadati > Verrucomicrobiota > Verrucomicrobiota bacterium. Next base: position 23,417 of record JBAXGN010000022.1, read on the forward strand.
CCTGGCGGCGGTGATGGCATTGCTGTTGCTGGTTATCGGCGCCAACCTCCTCAAACCATGGCCGATTGCGATCATCGTGGATTCCATCCTCGGCACCAAGCCGCCGCCGGCCTGGCTCCAGCACCTGGGCTTTGAGCATCGCCCGCATGATCCCACGGCCCCGTTGTTTATCTGTTTAGTTGTCTCCATCCTAGTGTTACACGTGCTGCATGGGTTGATTTCCGCCGGGCAAAACTACCTGGCCATCAGCATCGGGCTGCGCGGCTTGTGCAGGGTGCGCAATGAGGTGTTCGCCTGCCTGCAACGGTTATCCATGCGGTTCCACCAGGGCAGCAAAGTCGGGGATCTGATTTACCGCGCCTCGTGGGACACGTATTCGTTCCAGACGTTGTTTCAGCAAGGGTTGGTGACGACGCTGATCGCGCTGCTCTCGCTGTTAATGATGGTGGTAGTGATGCTGCGCATCAATTGGCCGCTGACGCTGGTGGCTCTGGGCACAATTCCATTGCTGGCGTTGTCCATCCGAGTGTTTGGCAAGAAGATGACCGAGCGCGGCACCGCCGCCCAACAGGCGGATAGCGCCGTCACCACCCTGGTGCAGCAGAACATCGCCACCCTGCCCTTGGTGCAAAGTTACACGCGGGAGGATCAGGAACAGGAGGTATTCACGACGCAAACCGCCGCCGCCCAGGTCCAACGCCTGTCGCAGCATAGCTGGGAGTTATTGTACTGGCTGGGCATTACCATCGTGTTTTCACTGGGTACAGCCGCCACGGTCTGGGTGGGCAGCAAGCAGGTGATGGCAGGCCGGCTAAGCGTGGGCGATCTCTGGATATTCCTGGCGTACCTCTCACAATTGTACGATCCGCTAAATCAACTCTCGCATGTCGGGGCCACGATTTCCACCGCCAGCGCCGCGACCGGGCGCGTCTTTGAATTACTGGACACGCCGGAGGATGTAAAAGACGCACCGGATGCCCGCCGGGTGCTCGGCCCCAAGGCCAAACCGGCGAGCCCCAGCGGCACGGAAACTGGCCCGGCCAACGTTCGCCCGCCGGTCATCGCCTTGGGCAACTTGGAGTTTGACCGGGTTTCCTTTGGCTACCAACCCGGACAATCCGTGTTGCGGGACATTTCCTTTCAACTGCGCGTGGGGGAATGCGCGGCGATCATCGGCCCGAGCGGCGTCGGCAAAAGCACCCTCATGAATCTCCTGCCGCGCTTCTACGATCCCGTATCCGGCGCGGTGAAGGTGGAGGGTGTGGACCTGCGGGAACTGAAGCTGCGGGATTTGCGCTCGCAAATCGCCGTGGTGCAGCAAGAGCCGATTTTGCTGCCCAGTTCCATCGCGGATAATATCGCTTACGGCAAACCGGGTGCCACCCTGGCGGAGATCGAGGCCGCCGCCCGCGCCGCCAATGCGCATGGGTTTATTGAGAAGTTGCCGCAACAATACCTGACGCGCGTGGGGGACGGCGCCACGCGCCTGAGCGTCGGCGAACGCCAGCGCATCAACATTGCCCGCGCCTTCCTCAAGGACGCCCCCATCCTGCTGCTGGACGAACCCACCAGCGCGCTCGATACCGAAAGTGAAAACACGGTGGTGGCCAGCCTGTATGAACTCATGAAAAACCGCACCACCTTGATGGTGGCGCACCGTCTCACCACCATCCGCCGGGTGGACCGCATTCTGGTATTGGAAGCCGGATGTCTTTCTGAAAATGGCAGCCCGTCTGAATTATTACAGCGGCCCGGAGGGTATTATGCGCGGGTGGCCAATGGGCAGGTGGCGCTGGATTAAATTTAGCTTGGTTTTCCAGACCATGGTTTCCAAATTTTCTCCTTATCCATCGCTCATTTTAAACTTACGTTATGACTGCCCAAGAGCTTCACCAGGGTGTCACCTTTGATGAAGCCTAGCTGGCAATTCCCTCCCATGGACAATCTGGTATTCACCCCCACTCCTGAACCGGGCGTGGCGTTTTTTGGACGTGCGTGAAAATCAAAAACTGCTACAGTTGCACGGTGTTCACGCTAATTCAAAGGCCGCATTATGGAAACCGGAACCGGCAACCAACGTCGCAAATTTGGCGCTGGTGGTTGGGCCTCGTGCTCGGGTTGGCCGGGTTGACCAGTCCGGCTTGGGCGGCGGGATCGGAACCCGTGCAATTCACGCGTGACTTTGCGCCGGCGGATGGTTGGGTAAAACCGGTGGAACAGCCGTATCGGCGGGAGCTTTGTCTGAACGGCAGTTGGCAGTTTCAGCCGGTCGCCTTGCCGCTGGGTTTTAAACGCGACACCGGCGAACCGCCCGGGTTGTCCGCGCCCACCCCCGGCGGTTGGGACTCGACCCGCATCAAAATTCCGTCCCCGTGGAACGTGAACACGTGGGGTGGCCGGCGGACGGCGGGTGAAGGCACGGAGCATCCCTACGATCCGGGGGCGCTGTATTTCCCCAGTTATCCCGCCGCTTGGGACGGTGTGGAGATGGGCTGGTTGCGGCGTTCGTTCCGAGTGCCGGCGGATTGGGGGGATCGCCGCCTCGTGTTGCGCTTTGAGGCGGTGGCCGGCGAATGCCAGGTGCTGGTCAACGGCCAGGTTGCGGGCACGCATTTCGACAAGTACCTCCCGTTTGAACTCGACATCACCCGGCTGGTCAAGCGGGCAGAGGAGAACGAGTTGCTCGTGGGGGTGCGCGCTCATGCGCTGTTCAATCTGCGAAGTGCGCGGTATCCCAAGATGCGCGCGCCGTACCCATGCGGATCGGAAACCGAGCGGTTGACCGGCATTTGGCAGGATGTGTTCCTGCTGGGGCTGCCGTCTGTCCGGGTGGATGAGGTGTTTGTCAAACCGTTGGTGGATCAGGATTCGTTGGAACTGGAAGTCACGTTGCGCAACGCTAGTGACCGCGCGCAGGAGGTAACCGTGAGCGGGGAAATTGCTCCGTGGCAGAACCTCGCTGGCAAAGACATTTTGTCCGCTCCCGAACCGAAATGGAAACTGGGCGGTGCGGCCATGACGCTGCCCGCGATCGCGCGCAGTCTTCCGCCGGGTGCCAGGACAACGCTGACGTTGCGGGAAAAAGCCGGTGGTCGGCTGCAAACCTGGTCGCCCGCCGCGCCGAATCTCTACGCCGCTGTATTATCAGTGGTCCAAGGCGGTCAGACGCTGGATCGCCAGTCCACCCGGTTTGGCTGGCGGCAGTTCAAGTTATCGGGGAATTCCCTGTTGCTCAATGGGCGTCCGCTCCAACTGGTGGGCGATCTGCTGCATCCCTTCGGGCCATACACCCTGTCACGCCGGTATGTATGGGCGTGGTACCAGATGATTAAGGATTTTGGCGGCAACGCCGTGCGCCCGCACGCCCAGATTCATCCGCGCCATTATCTGGAGCTTGCGGATGAGATGGGGCTGGTGGTGTTGGACGAAACCGCGCTGTTTGGCAGCTCCATCCAATTGAACTTCGAGGCCCCGGTGGCCTGGCAGCGGTTCGCCGAGCATTACGACGGTCTGGTCTTGCGCGACCGCAATCATCCCAGCGTGGTCGGTTGGAGCTTTGGGAACGAACTCTTCGCATCTTCAATCTCAACCAGGTTTCCCGGGAGGATACGGATCGTTGGTATGCGCAATTGGCGGAGCTGGGCGCACGTGCCCGTAAATTGGACCCGACCCGCGAATGGATTTCGTGCGATGGCGATGAGGATTTGCGCGGCACGTTGCCAGTGTGGAGCAAGCACTTCGGCCTCGGTACCCCGTTGGATCGCTTGCCTAGTCTCAACCAGCCACTGATGGTCGGCGAATCCGGCGGCACGTATTACGCCACGCCTGCCCAACTCGCCACCTTTAACGGCGAGCGCGCGTATAAAAATTACGCGGGCCGCAACGAAGCGCTGGCCATGGATGTATTTGATAACCTCACGCGGATGGCCCGTCCGCGCCTGGTGTATTACTCGGCCAGTGAAACCGCCTGGTTCGGCATCGAGCATCTCAATATCGGCTACCATGATTTCACCCGCCTGCCCAATGAACGGGATGGCGTCTTTTTCACCCAACCGTTCCAGGAGGGCCGGCCCGGTATTCAACCCGAGCGCCTGCCGCCTTATGTGACCACGCTTAATCCGGGCTGGGACCCCGCCCTGCCACTCTACAAGCCGCTGGCGATGTTCGACGCGCAGAAGGCCGCGCTGGCCGACAACCCACAACCAGGACTATGGAGCCGCCGCGCTGAAAACAAACCGCCCGTCCCAACCACCGCCGCGCCAACGCTGGAACAGGTCGGTTTCCTCGGCAATCACAATAGCGCGCTGTTTCGGCGATTGGAAGCGCTGGGGGTGCCGTTCACCAACACGGCAGCGGCACCCGGATTGCTCCTTGTCGCCGGCGATGGGTTGGAAACCGCCACGCTCGAAACCGCCAAAGTCAGCGTGAATGCCTGGCTGGATCGTGGGGGCGTAGTGCTCCTAATGCTGGGGCAGGAAAGCACCAATACCGAATTCGTCAACCATCTATTACCCGCGCCAGTGCAGCTCACGACCCGCCGGGCAACCGCGCTGGAGCGCGCGCGCGAACATCCATGGATGGCCGGCTTGAATCTGCCCGATCTCTATTTTGCGGAAGAATCGGCGGATCGCCATATCCTCAAACATGGACTGGCTGGTCCCCTCGTGGAGCAAAGCCAGGTGCTGCTCCAGGCGAGTGACACCGATTGGTCGCTGTTCAATCACCGGCCCGAGACCGTAAAATGCGCCGCCGTGGTCTTGTACGAACAGCTTGTCAAACCGGGCGGCGCGGCGCTGATCGTGCATCCGCAAGGACCGGGAAAACTGGCGCTTTGCTCCCTGGATTGGCGCATAAGTTCCCGAGCCACGGATGCGCTATGGCGCAAACTGTTCGCCAACCTGAGTGTCAAACTCCGGTTGCCGCGCAGCGTCGGGCTGGCCGCCTTCGATGAAAAGGGCACCCTAATCAACGCACTGAGCCTTGGCCGGTTTGGTGGGCCTGATTTGGAGACCGCCCTGACCAAAGACTTTCTGGGCGACGCCAGCACCCGCCCAAAAAAAGACGCGCCAGCGGGTGGATTGACCTGGAAGCCAGTGACGTGCCCAAGCCGGGATCGCTTCGTCTTCAACCAACTCGGCCAAACAGGGCCGCAAACCAATTATACGGTGTATTTTAGTTACTGGATTAAAAGTCCCCGCGCTTTGGATGACTTGCTGAGCGGCGGCCCGGATGCGCCGCAGCTCACCACGTTCTGCTATGTGGCGGATCAATGCAGTATGTGGGTCAATGGCCAGGCCTTGCCTCCCGTCCACAGTGAGCCCGCCGATTATCGGACCCGTCTGACGTTCGCGGGACTGCCTCTGAAAAAAGGTTGGAACCACATCCTGATCAAGGTGGCCGCCCGCCAGCTCCATGGGGATCACCCGGGCACGCTGGCAGTGCGGATCACTTCCAACCACCGCGAATATTTACAGGAGCTGGAATCTGCCGATGCCCCGGAGGAGGCGCAAAAATAGGTTTCATAAAAACCGCATTGTGGGGCTTGCTTTCCGCCTTGGCCTTATTCATGCTGCCGTGGCTTGCCCTGCCATGGTGACAGGGCGAGCCTGTGACACCGGCGCGCTGGGTGCGCCGTTTACCTTGCGGTGGACCGGTTCCGCCGCGCAACACGGGCCTGAAAAGGCCGCGCATAAATAACATAATGAAAATACCGAGGCGGTGAAAATCGCCTGCCGTTGAACATGAGTCTCGATGCTGATCTGAATCTGGAGAAGCTGTTCCTGCCCGCGTGGGCCACGGAAACACCTTCTGCTAACCGTTACGAAAATTATACCGGGCGGGAAGAATCGCGCTCGGAGCGACGCCCCTCGCGGGATCGCAATGATCGCGGACCCCGCCGTGATGGGCCGGGAGGCCCGGGAGCGGGTGGTCCACCCCGCGGTCAAGCCCGTGGCCCGGGCGGTAGTGGCGCTCCCCAAGGACGCCGGGATTTTCGTGATGATCGCGGACCCCGCCGTGGCGGCGGCGGACCCGACCGGCGGGATGACCGGTTTGAGCACCGGGACCGTCCGCCGGAAACGCCGTTGCCGGAACTCGAAGTGTTGGTGAGCGTGGATGACAAGGGTGTTGACTCGCTGGCACGGCAAATCCGCGTGACGGGCCGGGCCTACCCCATGTTCGATATCGCCCAACTGCTGCTGCAAAAGCCGGAGCGGCATCAATTCGTGTTTACCGTGATCAAGAAGCCGGATGGGACCCCGGCGCAGCCAATGTTTCACTGCATGTTGGATGATACGCTGTGGCTCGCGGAAGACGAGGCTGTGGCCCACGTGCTGGACCGCCATTTCAACACCTTTTACCAGGTGGACCGCACCCCCACCGATCCGCCCAAGGGAGTTTATACCTTTGTGGCGCAATGCGGCATGAGTGGCATCATTCTGGGGCCACCGAACAACCACGACTACCAGGCGCGCCTGCACCGACTGCACACCGAGCGGTTTTCGCGCATGCCGTTTGACATGTTCAAAAGCCGCGTGAAAATCGTGCGCGATGAAGCGGTGGTGAAGAAGTGGATTGACGACCAGAGTTGGAAGACGGAGTTCCTCTGCCTCAATGTGCCAGACGCCCTTAAACTGCCGAACCGCGAGGCGGTGGAAAAGCATTTCCGTGAAACTCACCTGGCAAATATCATCCGCCCGGTAGAGACGTACACCCTCTCCGGCGTGATTGCTCGCCAGTTGCGCTCACCCGGCATGCAACGGCTGGTGCGCGCCGCCTGGGAAGAGCAAAAACGGTTCCCGTTAAAAATGGTGGCGGGTCTCAGCGCGCTGTTTGCAGGGCGCGGCCTGCAATTCTTCAAGCGCGAAAAGAGCATCACCCACGTATCTGTCGCCCGTCCGCATTTCCTAGACCTGGAATTGGAACCGGTTTCCGACGGCGTGAAGAGCATCATCAATTTCATCAACGCGACTGCCAAGTGTACGCGTCAAAAACTGGTCGAAGCCCTGGCTCCCAGCCCCGTCTCCGCAAAACCGCCGGTCCCAGCGCCCGCTCCGGCAGAAGGCGCAGCTCCATCTCCCGCACCCGCGCCGGAGTTGACCCCGGAGCAATCCCAAGTGGTCAGCGACCTGCACTGGTTGATTCATCAAGGGCACGTCATTGAGTTCGCCAACGGGACTTTGGAAACAGCCAAGCGACCGCTGCCGAAGCCGGTCAAACCCGAGCCAAAACCGCAGGCCAAACCGGCGCCCGCACCCGCGGTGCCCGCGGAGAGAACCGTTCAACCGTCCGCCGAATCCGCCCCGGTTTCACCCACGGCGGTGGTAACCGAAACACCGGTGGCTCCGATAGTTGAAGCTCCAGCGGCACCGGTGGCCGAGCCAGTCGTGGCTTCGACGGAAAATCCGCCAGCCCAGTCCTGAAGCCAAATATTCCAATCAAAAGGCCGCATCCTCCGATGCGGCCTTTTTTACAATTTGAAGGCCAGTTGCCGCTGGATGACCGCCAGCACCTGTTCGCCCATGCGCTGCCGGGTGTGATGTTGTTGCACATATTCCAGGGCTTTGAGGGCGCGTGCCTGGGCGGCTTCCGGCTGGCTCAAGACCTGCACCAACACGGTCGCGATGGCCTCGGCGGAAGCCGGTTCAAATAGCAGGCCGGTGGCATTATGCTGGATGATTTCTGGAATTCCGCCCACACGACTGCCCAACGCCGGACAACCGGCAAACATCGCCTGTAACAGCGATTGCGGGATACCTTCATTTTTCGTGCTGGGCAGAAGCGCAGCGTCCAAGGCGCGGAAATAGCGCCAGGGATCAGCCTGGTGCCCGGTGAACAGTATTCGCTCGCGCACCGTCAGGGAATCACGGTGCTCATTCAAGCCCGGCCAGCCGGGCCCATTGCCCACCAACAACAAATGGTGGTGGGGAAAACGCGCCGCCACACTTTGAAAGGCGTCCATCAAAAGGGCCTGCCCCTTCCAACTGCGCAGCACGGCCACGCACCCCACAAACCGGCTGGTTGGCGGCAGTTTCAACTCCTGGCAGAGACTCACACGCGCTGTCTCACGATCAGATGGGAACGGCGGCGGCTCAATGCCAGTGGGCGCGGAAGTTACCTTCAAGGGGTCCACGCCAAGGGTTTCGATCAAGGGCTGGCGGATGCATTCCCCTGTAGTCAACGTGTGATGACAGAGGGTGCGGTAGAAAAAGCGGTTTAGCCAGTTGGGTTTGACCGGCGTACTCACATGGCGGTAGCGCAACAAGACCGGCACCCGTTGCCGGCGTCCAGCCAGCATCCCCACCCAACTATCCGTGCTACTATGAGTGCCAAGCACGTGCGGACGCATCTGTTGGAGGATGCGCCCCAGACGAAAGAAATCTCCCGCTTGCGAGGCTTTCGTGAACGACAGTTGGAAGGTTTCAAACCCCGCCTCACGCGCCCGCTGCTGGAGCTGCGCGTGAGCAGGCGTGATCAGGATTACCCGATGACCTTGTTCGCGAAACCAACCGGCTTCGCTAAAAATCCGGATTTCCTGTCCGCCCCAGCCGTCCGAGGCTTCCGTGTGAATGATCGTCAATGTTTCAGCCATGAAAGGCGATTACGTTCCCGAACTATTGAGGATCAATGCTGACCCCACCGGACTCGCTGGGCCCCAGGAACCAGCCGGCACCATAGGCATCGGTGCCGAATTTCACAAGGGTCCCTTTATACGGCGTGGATTTTCCGGTGACGGGATGGAGGATGGTTCCGTTAAGCTGTCCGCTGGCGGCATTGATCGTCAACGTGAGTTTATTGGTCGGCCCGGCCAGAACGCGTACCAGGCTGTTGGTCACTTGGATTGAATACGTCCAGGCATTATCAGCCTCCCGCGGTCCATTCGGGACGGGCAGGTTGCCAAAGAAAAAGCAGATGGTTCCCAACTCCCAACCGGTCACACTCGTCTTGGGGGCGGGCGGAAAATACGGCGAAAACCAGGCGTAGGTAATTTCGCTCACCCCACCAGGCAGAATTGCGTCTTTGGCATTGGGAGGTTTTTGCCAATAAAAGTTGCCGTTCCACTGGGCGTGGTCCATCCAGCCCAGCAACAGTCCTTTGCCACCGTACAGTGGCGCAAAGACCGGCCACCACCCATTGGTCAGCAAAGCCGCCCCCTGACTGAACGCGGAGCCATCGGGCAGCGTGCCAGTCAATTGAACCGTACCCGTTTTGCTGACGGTGAAGCTCGCCGCTCCGCTGCCCAAATGATTGGTTGAAAAATTGAGATCCGGCTCAATGTCCATCGTGTAAGTGGCGGCCAATGGGCTATTGACCACCGCCGGTTTGGGTTGCAGGTTGACCACGGACTCCCATGCGGTCGCTTCCGCCACCCCGCCAGCGATGATCCCTTGGTTAAAGTCAAAGGCCAGCGTCGCCAAAATTGGCGGCTTGCCGGTACGCGGCACCAAAATCTTTGCCTGCCCATCCGCGCCAAATCCGCCGCTTAACGGGTAGGTGCCGCCCATCATCAACAATTGCCCGCTCACCGCGCCCTGGGTGGTCAACGTCAATTTGATCATTCCGGCATTCGTGGACGCGACGGTATGAAACGAAGTGTTAGTGCTGTTGGGATCCAACGGTGCTTGTTGCGGCATGAACAAGCCATGGTAATCGCCTTTGAATGGCGTCCATGGATTTGGCGCAAACGAAACGGTTACCGCCAGGTTGGATGCCATCACCAACGTGCAAGCGTTGCCCGTGGCCAACAGGTTGCCATCCGTATCGGTCCAGTTGGAGACCACCATGCCAGCAGCCGGTTTGGCGGTGAGCGTGAGGCTTTTGCCCACCTCCTGCCAAGTGTTGTTGAGATTGGGCATCACGGTGCCTCCGCTGCCAACCGTCACCGTCAAAGGTGCTTTGGGTGCATAGACAAAACTCACGCGGCTGACTGGGGAGGTGTTGTTGCAGGTGTCCACGCTGTAAGCTTTCACGCTATTCGTCCCAAGCTTGACGGTTACCTGGGTCTGCCAGTTGCTCATCGCCCCCGCCGCCGTCGGCACACCGTCGTTCAACACCACATACACTCCCGCCAGATTAGCGTCGCCCGCCTTGCCCTGCACGCTCACCAGACCATTGGTCAGCCGGGAGTTATTGACGGGCGCGGAAAGGGTGAGCGTGGGTTTCGTGGTGTCTTTGAAGATCGCTCGCACCGTCATGGCGTTGCTGGCGGACAGCACGAAGGATGGAGCTTTGTTCGTGATGAGCGCCGCGTTCCTCAGAATTTCCCACTGCGAAAACACCGATCCAGCGCGCGCAACGGCTTTTAAGGTATAGCTGCGCCCGATTTCAACCATGCCATTGGTAATGGCCGGGGTAAATGAGATCGCGCCCCGTCCGCAGCCATCCACCAGGGCCGTAAAATTCGTGGCATAATCCGCCGCCGAGAGCCGTGACAGGCCACCTGCCAGGCAGATGCATAAAATAAGACAGTATCGGTTATTCATGATGGTATTTACCCGTGCCCGTGCTCGTTACTGGGAGTCATTGGTCAGGCGGTTGGAAACATTGGTTTCCCACGCTGTCCAGTTGGAGCCGTAATCCTCCGGAAAATAGGTGGTCAGGACCTTCATCGCGTCTTCCGCCTGCGGATGGTCCGGCGTGCGGGCAATGGCCAGGCACAGCGGCAACTTCAATTTCTCGTTGCGGTTCAACAAATCCGCCATCAATACCTCCCGCACTTTCTCCGGCGTATCCGCATTGGTCAGGAAACCAGCAGCGGCGGGAAACATTTCGTCACTGAGCAGATTGGCCAGATGTTTCACCGCCTCCTCCTGTTCTTCCCCCTTGAGTTGGGGCACCATTTCGAGAAATTGTTCGGCCTTGAGTTCGGTGGGAATGGTCGCCCGCAGAATTTCATCCCGCCGATCCTCGTAGCTTTGCAGTGGCAAGGCGGGCCCCGACAACCGTTCAAACTCGCGCCGCTTTTTGGCCATCGCCAGCTCGGTGGGCGTTGGGGCCGGGGCATTGGACTTGGTGGTAACAACGGCTGGCTGCCCGGCGGGCGAGCCCGGCGGCGTCACCGCCGCCGTCGAATTCGTTTTGCTGCTCCGGTTGGCCAACATCAGCGCCAACCAAACCAACAAACCGACAACGTTCAAGGCTATTAGCAATTTTCGCATACCAGCCCCTAATCTAAAGTAAAAGTTGGCTGGGAGCAATAGTGGTTTTCGGGCTGTCGTTTTTTGCTGATCGCGGTTGTTACCAAATGGCATGGCGCTTGCTTCCTCGTATGTCACTATGAAAAATATATCACGGAAACACGCGAACAACTGGCCGAATATCCTCGTATTACTTGGCTTGGCGGTCCTCTTCCCGCTCGGTGCCTCCGCCCAGAACCTCGCCGCCACTGTGGAAGCTTTGGACGACTGTGTCAAAAAAATGGACATGCAAATCATCATTGACCCGGTGACCGAATCGGTGAAGGTCGAACGGAGGTTTGTGGAGCAAGTGCTGGTCACCAAGCGGTACAAAGTCAGCGACCTGGTCTATATCAAGGTCATCGCCGCCAAAAGCGGCAAAGCCCAGGAGGAAATCCTGAATACGTATGCCAAACGCAATTGGGCGTCCGCGCTGAAGCAGGAAGGGGTGGACAAAGAAGAAATTCAGACCCAAATGGACGAGGCGTACATGGAACTGGCCACCCGAATCCTCGACATTGATACCAAAAAGAACGACCGCCGCACGGCGAAAAAGTAAAAACGGATTAACGGATTTTCACCTTCGCGCGACCATTCCCGTGGTCGTCCTTCGCCAATCGGATGGCCTCGGCCAACAGTTTCAGGCTGCCGTCATTCGCGTGAATTTGAAGGTCTTCGCGCGCCAGCCCCGTTCCCTTTTTTTTGCACTTTTCTCCATTCGCATCGCTGGTCGTTTTTCGCCGGCTGGGATTTTCAATCAAATTTAGAAAAAAATACTTGTGCAAAAACGGGAGATGAGACATTTTCTCTCTTCACTTTATCGTGCTTGTGTGGTGAGTGAACAAATTTTGGTTGCCTAATGTTTATAATTAGCATGGGTTATTTAAAGAAACTAATGATCGGTTGCTGGTTGCTGTTGCCGCTGACAATGCTGTTGGCGGCGGCTCCGACCGCCCACCGGGAAGGGACGGCGGCGAGCGTCCCCACGCACTCCAGGAGCACGGCGGTCCACGCGACCGACAAGGCCGCACCTGACAGCCACACGGGAGAGCATCACGGGTTGCCGCTCGTCGCCCCGCGCCTTCAGGATTCGTTTATCTCCAATTCTATGCTGGTAACCTGGGTGGTGGCGCTGCTGGTGATCTTCTTCGCCCAACGGGCCACCCGCCAGATGAAGGCAATCCCGGACGGCGCGCAGAACTTCTGGGAGTGGATGGTGGAATCGCTGCACGACCTGCTGGAAAGCATCATCGGACCCAAGATGATCCAAAAAAGCTTCTGGTTCTTTGCCACGATCTTCATTTTCATTCTCTCCTGTAACTGGCTGGGCCTCCTGCCAGGTTTTGGCACCATTGGTTGGGGGCATGCCACCGAGCATGGTTTTCAGGTGACCACCCCGCTGCTGCGCGGTGGCAACGCCGATTTGAACATGACCTTGGCCATGGCGTTGCTTTTCTTCGCGCTCTGGCTGGTCTGGTCCATTCAGGAAAATGGCATGGTCGGGTTCATCCTCCATATTTTCGGTCCCAAGGGGGATATGAAGGGCGTGCTCGGATTCCTGATGATCTTTGTGTTTTTGTTTGTGGGCGTGCTGGAGCTGGTTTCTATCATGTTCCGCCCGGTCTCGCTCACCTTCCGCTTGTTCGGCAACATCTATGGAGGTGAAAACATGCTGGAGGCGATGTCGAACCTGATCGGCGGACCGGCTTGGGCGCAGTTTCTGGGCAGCAGCCTGATTCCGATTCCGTTTTATTTTCTGGAAGTGTTGGTGGGATTTGTGCAGGCCCTGGTCTTCATGTTGTTGACGGCGGTATTTACCATGCTGATGTGTACGCATGAGGAAGGGCATGAAAAAGGCAGTCATTAACCGATAACGATTTCGGCGCCTTGACCGTGGCACACGCGGGAGGCACCGGGAAAAGCGAAAGGAAAACTGAGTATGTTGACACCAATGTTAGGCGAAATTGCCGGTAATATTCACGTCGGGTTGGCGGCGCTGGGCGCAGCCATCGGCGTAGGTATGATCGGTGCCAAGGCATCCGAAGCGGTGGGACGCAATCCCGGCGCGTTCGGCAAAGTCCTGGCCCTGGCCATTATTGCCATCGCCCTGGCGGAAGCCATTGTGTTCTACGCGCTGTTCCTGGCCACCAAGGCCTGGCCGGCGCAGTAAACTGATGGAACGTTGTTACCGGCGCGGTGCGCCTTACGGACGCCGCGCCGGGCATCCACATCCAGCGAGTTAATTTATGAACGGTTTATTTTTTGCCAACATAGTCGGGGATACCGCCCGGGAGTTTGGCGTGGATTGGCCGCACCTGATCGCGCAAATGATCAGTTTCTCGGTGGTGGCCTTCTGCCTGCACCGGTTTGCGTACAAACCCATCCTGACGACCCTGGCGGATCGCAAGCAGCGCATCGCCGAGAGTTTGCAGAACGCGGACAAGATCAAACAGGAACTGGCCAAGGCCGAGGCCTCCCGTCAAGAAGTCCTGACCCAGGCCAACACTGCGGCCAACAAAATGATTGAAGAGGCACGCCTGCAAGCCGCCAAGGTATTGGAGGCGGAGACTCAAAAGGCCATTGCCACCGCCAATCAGATCATCGTCAAGGCCCGCGAGGCCAACGATGTAGAACTGGCCCGGCTTAAACTGGAGTTGCGCCGCGAAATGGTCCGTTTGGTGGCCCAAACCACGGCCGCGGTCACCAGCAAAATCCTGACGGCGGAAGACCAACAGCGTCTCGTGGAGGAGACCAACAAACAATTGGCCGCCTGACGCTCACGCCCGCTGAATGAAAATTACCAAACAAGCCCGTCGCGACGCCAAGCAGTTGTTTTATGACTGCAAAGTGAACGGCTTGCTGGATGAGACGCGTGTCCGGCAGGTGGTCACGGCGGTAATTGCCAAAAAGCCGCGTGGCTATTATGGCATCCTCACCCATTTCCAACGGTTGGTGCGACTGGATGTCGCACGCCGTACGGCCCTCGTCGAGAGCGCGATTCCGCTCACCCCTGCCCTGCAAACCAGCGTGACTGGCAACCTGACCCGAGTGTATGGCCCTGGCCTGAGTTTGGCGTTTGCCACCAACCCGGAATTGATCGGCGGGTTGCGGGTGAAGGTGGGCAGCGACGTCTATGACGGCAGCATCCGGGCCAGGTTGGCCCAATTGACCGAGAATTTCTGAACCCTATGAGTAACTTAGTCCAAGAGATCGAAGCTCAAATCGCCGGCCTGAAAACCACGGCGGCTCGTCAAAATGTGGGCGTCGTGCGCGAAGTCAGCGACGGCGTGGCCAAATTGGAAGGCCTGGATGACGTGATGTTGAACGAGATGCTTGATTTCGGCGATGGCGTCATGGGCCTGGCCCTCAACCTCGAAGAGACCGAAGTCGGCGCCATCATCCTCGGCGATTACACCCGCGTCCGGGAAGGCCAGGAAGTCCGTACCACCGGCAAGCTGCTACAAGTCCCCGTGGGTAAAGCCATGCTGGGCCGGGTAGTGGATTCGCTGGGGCGTCCGCTGGATGGCAAAGGCCCGATCTCGACCAATGTCGCCTACCCAGTCGAGAAGATCGCCCCTGGCATCATCAAGCGCCGCTCGGTGAGTCAACCCGTGCAGACCGGCATCATGGGCGTGGACGCGATGATCCCCATCGGGCGCGGCCAGCGCGAATTGATCATTGGCGACCGTTCCACCGGCAAGACCACGGTTTGCGTGGACGCCATCATCAACAACGCCCGCCTCAACAAGTTGGCGGAAGCGAAGAACGATCCCGCCTTCCGTCCGTTGTACAGCATCTACGTGGCCATCGGCCAGAAGCAATCCAACATTGCCCGGGTCATCGCCACACTGGAAGAACACGGTGCCCTGCCCTACACCATTGTGATGTGCGCCGCCGCCTCCGACTCGGCCACCAACCAGTACATCGCGCCGTTTGCGGGTTGCGCGATGGGTGAATGGTTCATGGACAACGGGATGGACGCGCTAATCATTTTTGATGATTTGTCCAAACACGCGGTGGCCTACCGTCAAGTGTCGCTGGTGCTCAAGCGTCCCTCCGGCCGCGAGGCCTATCCCGGCGACGTGTTTTATCTGCATAGCCGCCTGCTCGAACGTTCCGCGCGGCTGAGTGAGAAAAACGGCAACGGTTCGTTGACCGCGCTGCCCATCATTGAAACCCAGGCGGGTGACGTTTCGGCGTACATCCCCACCAACGTAATTTCGATTACGGACGGTCAGATCTTCCTGGAAACCGACCTATTCTATCAAGGCGTGCGCCCAGCAATCAACGTCGGCATCTCGGTCTCGCGCGTCGGTTCCGCCGCGCAGATCAAGGCGATGAAACAGGTAGCTGGCCGCATCAAGCTGGAGCTGGCCCAGTACCGTGAACTGGCGGCGTTCGCCCAGTTCGGTTCGGACCTCGATGCCAAAACCCAGGCGCAACTCGAACGCGGCAAACGGATCGTTGAAGTGTTCAAGCAGAGGCAGTACAACCCCATCCCGGAGGAAGTCCAAGTGGCGGTGTTGTGGACGGTGCAGAACGGACTGATGGATGATGTACCAGTGGAAAAAATTAAGGATTTCCAGCTCAAACTGACCGAGACTCTGACCAACCGCAAGAGCGAATTGCTCGCCCGGATCGCCAAAGAAAAGGCCATGAGCGATGTGCTGGTGACCGACCTCAAGGCGGCAGTCACCGAATTCAAGCAAACCTACCGCTAAGCTGATTCATGCCCAGCACTCGCGACATACGCCGACGAATCAAGTCGGTCAAGAACACGGCGCAGATCACCAAAGCCATGCAAATGGTGGCGGCCTCCAAGATGCGCAAGGCCCAGCAATCCGCGCTGGCCGGGCGCCCCTACGCCGAGTTGATGAACCGCGTGATGGCCGAGGTCAACCATCATTGCAGTGATTTCCAGCATCCGCTCATGGAGGAGCGTCCGGTGCATAAAACCGCCGTCATTGTGGTCACCAGTGATCGCGGGCTTTGCGGCGCGCTGAACGGCAACCTGCTGCGGGAGTTGGCCAAATACGATCAGTCCAAAACGGTATTCATCGCCGCCGGACGCAAAGGGGCGCAATTCATCGGGCGCACCCGCCGCAACCTAGTCGGAGAATTCACGTACAAGGACACTCCGTTGTTTGGCGAAGCCCGAGCCATCGCCAAATTCGCGACTGAACTGTTCCTCAAACGCGAGGTGGACCGGGTGGAAGTGTTGTTCACCAATTATATCAGCACGCTGAACCAGCGCCCGGAAGCGCACACCCTGCTGCCAGCGGGCGCAGTGACGGTCGTATCCTCCGATTTTCACGGGGAGATCGCCAAGGTTCAACCCGCCAAGAGCGACTTGGAATTTATGTTTGAACCCTCGGCGGAAAAGGTGTTCGAAAGCATTCTGCCGCACTATTTGAATTACCAGATTTATCAGTATTTGCTGGAAGCCAAGGCAAGCGAGCACAGCGCACGCATGGTGGCCATGAAAAATGCCACCGACAACGCCAAACAGCTCATCAAGGCGCTCACGCTCCAGTACAACAAATTGCGCCAGTCCAACATCACCCGGGAACTGCTGGAAATCAGCAGCGCCGCCATGTCGTTGGGCTGACCTCAAACATTTTAACACGCATGAACAAAGGCAAAATCGTTCAAATCATCGGTCCGGTCGTGGACGTCGAGTTTCCGGCGGGCAGCCTGCCCGCGCTCTACAACGCCCTGACCGTCGAATGCACCGTGTGGGGGCAGAAGCAGAAGCTCACGCTCGAAATCGAACAGCACCTCGGCAACAACTGGGTGCGCGCCGTCGCCATGGGCTCCACCGAGGGGCTCAAACGCGGCCTCGAAGTCACCGACACCGGCAGCTACATCTCCATGCCCGTCGGCGACGCCGTCATGGGCCGCGTCTTTAACGTCGTGGGCGAGCCCGTGGATGAACGCGGACCGGTCAAGGCGGAAAAGTATTATCCCATTCACCGCGCCGCGCCGCCACTGATGGATCAATCCACCAGCCCGCAGATTTTGACCACCGGCATCAAGGTTATTGACCTCATCTGCCCCTTCCTTAAAGGCGGCAAGGTCGGCGCGTTCGGCGGCGCCGGCGTCGGCAAGACCGTGGTGATCATGGAACTCATCAACAACATCGCCAAGCAGCACGGTGGCTATTCCGTGTTTGCGGGCGTGGGGGAGCGCACCCGTGAAGGCAACGACCTCTATCACGAAATGTCCGAGGCGGGCGTCATCAACCAGAAGAATCTCGAAAAATCCAAGGTGGCGCTGGTGTACGGCCAGATGAACGAGCCACCCGGAGCCCGTTTGCGCGTGGCGCTCTCCGGTCTCGCCGTCACCGAGTATTTCCGCGATGAGAAGAACCAGGACGTGTTGCTGTTCATTGACAACATTTTCCGGTTCTCGCAAGCGGGCTCGGAAGTATCGGCGCTGCTCGGGCGCACGCCCAGCGCGGTGGGTTATCAACCCACCCTCGCGGCGGAAATGGGCGACCTCCAGGAGCGCATCACCTCGACCAAGAAGGGTTCGATCACCTCCTTCCAGGCGGTGTATGTGCCGGCGGACGACTTGACCGACCCCGCCCCGGCGACCACGTTCGCCCACTTGGACGCAACCATCGTGCTGGAACGTTCCATTGCGGAACTGGGCATTTACCCGGCCGTGGATCCCCTGTCCTCGACCTCCCGGGCGCTCGCGCCGGAAATCGTGGGACAGGAACATTACGATGTGGCCCGCGGCGTACAGCGCGTGCTGCAACGATACAAGGATCTCCAGGACATCATCGCCATTTTGGGCATGGATGAATTGTCGCCGGACGACAAGCTCACCGTGTTCCGGGCGCGCAAAATTCAGCGTTTCCTCAGCCAGCCGTTCTCCGTGGCCGAAGTGTTCACCGGTCATGCGGGCAAACAGGTGCCCGTGGCGGAAACCGTGCGCGGCTTCAAGGAAATCCTCGAAGGCAAGCATGACGATGTGAACGAAGGCAACTTCTACATGAAGGGCGGCATTGACGAAATTCGTCAATAATCCGCACTGATTTCCATGCCAGACACCTTTAAATTGGAAATTGTGACGCCGGAAGGCGTGATCTGCTCCGAGCAGGTGGAAATGCTCACCCTGCCTGGCGTCGAGGGCGAGATGGGGATTTACCCCATGCACGTGCCGCTGATGACCCAGATCGAGCCGGGCGAACTGACGTGGATCAAGAATGGCCAGGAGCATTTGCTCGCCGTGGGCGAAGGCTTTGTGGAAATCACCGGCGAACATGTGGCGATCATGACGGATATGGCGATCGAGGCGGATTCCATTGATGAAGCCGCCGCCGAGGAAGCCAGGCGACGTGCCGAAGGACGTCTCCAAGAGAAAATCTCCGAGGAAGAACTGGCCGCCGTGCAAGCGTCGCTGGTGCGCATCACTGCCCAATTGCACGTCAAACGCCACCGTCGTGGTCAGCATCATTAATTACTTGTAAGAACCGCTTGACGGGGTGATACCGTTTCGTTATAGTATATCAGAGCATTGGATGTAGCAGGTCTGGCATGAACCAGTTTGTCGCCCTTGTGTACGCGGGGTTGTGGTTTGTCACATGCATGAGCCCTGCGTGTCCGTAGTATCGGAGTACACTATGGCAAGCGGCAAAGTAAAATGGTTTGATAACCGGCGAGGCTACGGTTTTATCGTTAACGAATCGGGCAAAGATGTATTCGTGCATCACACCTCGATCCAAGGCGAAGGGTTTCATACCCTTCAGGAGGGAGAAGAGGTGCGCTATGAACTCGAAGACTCCGGCAAAGGCCCCAAGGCCAATCAAGTACAACGGCTTATGGCCAAGCCCGCACCACGCCCGACCGTACAAGCGAATGACCGCCAGTTCTGATCAAACCCGTCAAAGGATGGCCGCCTCGTGACGGCGGCATCCACCACAGCGCCCGGTTCCTCCCCGCCACCGGTCAGGAGCCTATATGTTCATGTGCCGTTCTGCGCGCACAAATGTGAGTATTGCGCCTTTTTCTCCGCTCCCCCGCAAGGCGATCAGATCAACGAGTATGTTACCGCCCTCACCCGGGAACTGGAACTGGTGGCCCCGCAATTGCAGCCCGACACCGTCTATTTTGGCGGCGGCACCCCTTCCCTGCTGAACTTGCGGCAATGGACAACCATTTTTGAAGCCATGCGTCGGCTGGACTTGCACGGAGCCGCCGAGTGGACGGTGGAATGCAATCCCGCCACGGTTTCCCCGGATAAGGCACGCCTGTTTCGCGATTACGGCGTCAACCGTATTTCCTTGGGCGTACAGTCCCTTGACGAACAGCTTTTGGAACGGTTGGGGCGCGTTCACGCCCGCGAGATGGTGTTTCAGTCCTTCGAGGTTTTCCGTAAAGCCGGGTTTGACAATGTGAACGTGGACCTGATGTTCGCCATTCCCAGTCAGACCATGGAAATCTGGCGACGCACGCTGGATGAAGTGCTCGCGCTGCAAAGTGAACACCTGAGTTGCTACGAAGTCATCTACGAGGAGGACACCCCACTGTATGCCCAATTGCAGGCCGAGCAATTCAGCATGGATGAGGACCGGGCCTGCGATATGTACGAAGAGTTAATCACCCGTTCCGCCGAACATGGGTTTCATCAATATGAAGTGGCCAACTTCGCCCGGCATCTCGGTGGTGGCGGCTTTCGGATTCCCGACCGCGCCTGCCGGCACAATGTCAATTACTGGCGGGGAGGGACGTTTTACGGACTGGGGCCATCTGCCAGCAGTTTTGTGGACCAAGTACGCACCCGCAACCATGCCAATACCACCCTCTACTGTCAGGAACTCGCGGGCGGACGGCGCGCCATCGAATCGCGCGATGAACTGCCGCCACTGGCACGCGCGGGAGAAATTGCGGGTTTTGGACTGCGTATGACGGCAGGCTGGTATTTCGATGAGTTTCAAGCCGTCACCGGCTTCGATTTACGAGAGCATTGGACCGAAGAAATGAGCCGGCTGGTATCGCTGGAGTATGCGCGACAGGATGACCTCGGTTTTCGGCTGACCGCGCGCGGTTTGCGCTACGCCGACTGGGTGGTGGAACTGTTTCTGCGCTGATTGACCGGTAATGAAAAAAATGTTTTCAGATCACAATTTTTATGCTGCCGCGATCCAACTCCACCAAAAACATCATGCCAGAACAAGATGCTGGCTTTTAACCTGAAGCGACCGCGTTGCGAATTCCAGGCAGGCCAAAAAATCTTCCCGTTCCAAATCCGGAAATTCCTTTAACAAATCGTCAATCGTGTCGCCGGCGGCCATATATTCAAGCAGGGACTCGACGGGGTACCGCAGATTGCGCACCACCGGCTTCCCATGACAGATTTCCGGGTTGATTGTTATACGCGATAGCAGCGACTTCATGACGGAAGTTAGTCCTATAATCCACATAATGTCAAGCGCGCGGCGCGCGGTTTGCGCTACGCCGACTGGGTGGTGGAACTGTTTCTGCGCTGATTGAATCCGCCGTTTAGCGTGCTTGGTCTGCGGCAGAGTTTTGTTTGTTTTTCAATGAAAACCAGAGGCAGATGGCCACCATGCCCAGGCTGAAGAGACCGAGCATTTGCACGACTTGCGAGAAACCATGGATCAAGTCGGTTTTATCCGCCGTGGAAGCGCGCCATTGCAGGGCGAGCGCGTAGCCGCCGGCCAGCAGGATCAACCAGGGCACCACCTTGAATTGTTTGCGGGCCAGCAGGTTGTTCACCAGCACGTTCGCCACGGTCAACGGCACCACACACCACACAAACCAGGGCACCACCGGCGCCACTTTAAGAAACGTCTTGTCGTACACCAGACGCAAAGGAAATTCCGGCAGCACGGTGCAAAATAAAGCGGCCCCCATGCCAAGCAAAGCGGTAACCCCCAAGGCTTGCAACAGCACGGTGGATTTCTCACCAGTCGCCGCCTGGCGCACGATTTTGGGGAACATGACGGCCGCCACCGGCGCAGTGAAAAACACCAACGCGCGTCCGATCATGCCCGCCGCCGCATAAAAGCCGGTTTCATTGCGGTCGAAGTATTTCTGCACAAAGATCATGTCGGCGCTCATCATGAACAGCGTGGCACCCGCCCCCAATGTCAGGGGCACCACCCGGCCCAGCCATTCCCGCCAGTTGATGGATTGTGCCGCCCCTATCCAGCATGCGCGGTTCTGCCAGGCGCCAATTCCCAGGCTGATGATGAGGCCGAACAATACCGCCGTCATGCCACCCGCCGCCCAACCGCCCAGCAAACGCACAATGATCACCACGCCGAGGAATCGCGCAAAGCCACCCGCGATGGACACCAAGCCATACCAGAAAAACGATTGCTGGCCTTGCAGCAGACCCGACATGATCGGCATCCACATGGCAAACAAACCCACCACGGCGGTCATCCATAACGCGGCGGGGTTGGCGACTTGCAGCGAATCAATGACATACTGTTGCGCCACCACCAGCACGCCTACCATCACCAGCCAAATCCACAAGATGCCCTTCATGACGGAACGAACCGTGCCCACCAATTGCTGGTGGGCGGCATCGCCCACGGCAGACGCCGCCTGCTGGGCAAACACACTCTGCAAACCAATGGCGGGAATACCCATCAGGTTCAACACCTGCAACAGCGCGGTGAAAACGCCGTACTCGGATTTCGGCATGTCCTTGGCCACCATGTGAACGGCGTACATGAACGCGCCACCGAGCGCCGTGGCGACCGCAATCCAGCCGGTCTGGTAAAAAAACTTAAATTTACTTTCGCGTTGTTCCATTACAATTGTGACACGCGGAAGAGCCGGTCTCGACCGATGGCCCAAGCCTCCCGCACGCGCGGTGAACGTAAACCACCCCGGAATAATTTGCCAGTGGATTTGTTACCGAAAGCACGCGTTGAAATTGAACACGGATTACACGGATTGCACGGATGAAAGAGCACGGGGAGGACCGTGCTTCACCCAAAGGCTGTTACTGTTCCATCCGTTGTCAATTCGTGTCATCGTCAGTTTCTGCCTGTTTTTCTGTCGGCTCGGCGTCCGCTTCTTCCCCTGCGCCAATCAGTACCACAAATTCGCCTTTCAGCGGTTTCTGTTGCGACTGGGCCAGTAATTGCTCCGGGGTGCCGCGTAGGTATTCCTCGAACTTCTTGGTCAGCTCGCGCGCCAGGACGATCTGCCGCTTGGGATAAATGGACTGCAACTCGCCCAAAAGCTTTTCAATCCGGAACGGCGACTCGTACAGGATCAAGGTTCCCGGCACGGCACGCAAGGCTTCGAGGGCCTTGCGGCGCTGACCGGATTTATGCGGCAGGAAGCCGATAAAGTGAAATTCATCCGCCGGCAAGCCGCTGGCAGTGAGTGCAGCCACCAGCGCGCAGGCACCGGGCACGGATTCCACGCGGAACCCGGCCGCGAGCGCGGCGCGCACCACCCGCTCGCCGGGATCGCTGATGCCGGGGGAACCGGCGTCAGTAACCAGTGCCACTTTGGTGCCCTGGGCCAATCGCGCCAGGATTTCCTCGCTGCGTTTGGCCTCGTTAAAGGCGAAATAACTCAACATGGGTTTGCTGATCTCGAAGTATTGCAGCAGACGTCCGGTGTGCCGGGTATCCTCGGCGGCGATGACATCGCACTCCTTGAGCACGCGCAACGCGCGCAAAGTGATGTCTTCCAGATTGCCAATGGGCGTGGCAACCAGGTACAGCGTGCCCGGCATGAGCGGCGGGCGTGGTGATTCAGGATTCATAGGCAGGCATCAGACACTCGGATTAAATACCACCAAACGCCTTCGCATGTTCTGCCAGGCGTTTTTGCAGGCTGCCACACACGTGTTCGCACAGGGTAAAGATGCCCGGATCAGCGATCCGGTAAAACACCTTCAGCCCCTCCTTGCGGCGGCTGAGGATGCCAGCATCGGTCAGGGCCTGGAGATGCCGGGAGACATTGGCCTGGTTCAGGTCGGTGGCGGCCATCAACTCGGTGACGTTCTTCTCACCGGCTTCGAGGGCGTTAATGAGTTTCAAACGGCTCGGTTCGCTTAGGAGCTTGAAGCGGGCGGCGATGAGTTCAAGCGCCTGATCGGAAAGAACGGGATGTGCGGATCGTTTCGACATGCAAACACCATATTACCATATACCAATACTGTCAATCAGTTGCCGATATTGGGGAATTTCACCCAGGGCTGCATCCAGCTCGGTTTGGAATTTTCCGCTCGCACCGCTGATTGAATAACCAGAACCGCTCCCGCGCCCCCGGCGCACCGGAGGTCCGCGCTCCATCTTTGGCTTCCCCAGGCTCGGTGGCTCGGGCCGCTCTGGTTGACGCGAAATGGCTTTAGCCGGTCGGGATCGGGATTCACACCAGCGGGGTGGCAAGTCGGCGGGAATATCCCTTGTCACTATAATATGCGACTTTAACTGTTTTCCGCCCGCCCGTATAGTGCAGCCATGATGATGCATTTAATGCGGGTACATCGTTTGCCACAATTGGGTTTGATAGCCGTATTGGCCACCCTCGGCACCGTGACACCATCGGCGTTTGCCGGTGAAGTGGCACCGGTGGTATCCTTCAAGGCGTCGCCGTTTGCCATGCAGGATGTGCGCCTGCTTGACGGCCCGTTCAAAACCGCCATGGAACGGGACAGCAAATACATGCTGAGTCTTGATCCCGACCGATTTCTACACAATTTTCGCGTCAATGCCGGGTTGCCATCCACCGCCGAACCGCTGGGCCATTGGGAGAAACCCAAGTCCGAGCTGCGCGGTCATTTGACCGGCCACTACCTGAGCGCCTGCGCGCTGATGTATGCCAGCACCGGGGATGAACGCTTCAACGACCGGGTGAACCTGCTGGTCCGCGAGCTGGCCAAATGCCAGGCAGCCCTGGGTGACTCCGGCTATTTAAGCGCTTTTCCGGAAACGTACTTTGATCGGGTGGAGACTACCGGAAAGGTTTGGGCTCCCTACTATACCCTGCACAAAGTCCTGGCTGGCCTGCTCGATGCCCATACGCTTTGCGGTAACTCACAGGCGCTGGAGGTGGCGGGGAAATTCGGCGGCTGGGTCAAAACGCGCACGGACAAACTCAGCGACGCTCAAGTCGAGAAAATGCTGGGCGTGGAACACGGCGGCATCAACGAATCCATGGCCAACTTGTACGCCCTGACGGGTGACCTGAGGCATCTCCAGACTGCGCGCCGACTTTATCATAAAGCCGTGTTGGAGCCATTAGCCGCCCGGGAAGACAAACTGTCCGGCCTGCACGCCAATACCCAGTTCCCCAAAGTCATCGGCCTGGCACGCCTCTATGAACTCACCGGTGAGGAGCGCTATCATACCAGCGCGGAATTCTTTTGGGATCGCGTGGTGAACCATCACAGCTACGTTATTGGCGGCAACAGCGACCATGAACACTTTGGCCCACCCGATCAACTCAACACCCGCATCAGCCCATGGACGGCGGAGAGCTGCAACACTTACAACATGCTCAAGCTCACCCGCCAGGTATTTTCCTGGGATGCATCAGCCGCCCAAGCGGATTACTACGAGCGCGCCCTGTATAACCACATCCTCGCCAGCCAGGACCCGCGCACCGGCCTGATGGCCTATCACATCCCGGTTCATGGTGCATGGTTCATGCCGTACAACACCCCCAATGATTCCTGCTGGTGCTGCACCGGCACCGGCTTCGAGAACCACGCCAAATACGGGGATAGTATTTACTGGCACGACAACGACGGCCTCTTCGTCAACCTCTTCATTCCCTCCGAACTCAACTGGCGGACCAAGGGTCTGGTGGTGCGCCAGGAAACCCGTTATCCCGAGGAAGACACCACGCGGCTGGAATTCAAGTGCGCCCAGCCTTGCACCCTGGCGCTGCGCATTCGGTACCCGGCCTGGGCGCAGCGCGGCATGACCATTACCGTGAACGGCGAGATTGTGCCGCATCAAGCCGCACCCGCCAGTTTTGCCACCCTTCGCCGCACGTGGAAAAGCGGGGATCGGGTGGAGGTCAAGCTCCCCATGACGCTGCGGCTCGAACCCATGCCGGACAATCCGACCCGCGCCGCCATCTGCTACGGGCCGGTCGTCCTCGCGGGTGAACTGGGCACCAACGGAATCGTTCCCCCCATGCCCTACGCCAATAGCCAGAGCGATTTCTTCAAAGTCAAACCACCGGCCGCCCCGGTATTGCTGACCCAGAATCGCCCGGTGACGGATTGGGTGCAACCCGTGCCTGGCAAACCGCTCACCTTTCAGACCAAGGGCGTTGGGCGTCCGTCCGACCTCACTCTGACCGCCTTTTATGCCATGACGCCGCAACGCTACAGCATCTACTGGGACATGCTTACCGCCGAACAATATCAAGCACGCCTGACCGACGAAGAAAATGAGGCCCGACGCGCACAGGCTTGGGCGGCGCGCACAGTGGATTCGGTGAAAATTGGCGATGACACCTCGGAGAAGGCACACAACCTCAAGGGCGAAAACACCAGTTCCGGCCCCTTTTCCAGCCGCACCTACCGCCACGCCCTCAACGGCGGCTGGTTTGCGTATGATCTGAAGGTGACACCCGACCAACCGGCCAAACTGCTCTGCACCTATTGGGGCAATGATGGCGTCCGCACGTTTGATCTCACCGTGAACGGCACCTTTTTGGCCACCCAGAAACTCAATCGCGAGCATCCGGGAGAATTTTTTGACGTCGAATACGATCTGCCGCCAGCGGTCATCGCCGGCCAATCCAAAGTCACGATCAAATTCCGAGGACAACCCGGCCAAACCGCAGGCGGCCTGTTTGATTTGCGAATCCTCAAGCCGTAAGCCAACGGCCTTGAACCACTAGCGCCGGTGCGCAGCCACATGGTTGTGGTGTTTTTGTGGGAAAAACGATTTTGCAGAAAAATTTTCAGGCTGAAACAGGGAATTCCGCTTTCGGGATTCGGAATTCGGAATTCGGGTTTCCGCTAACGCGTCCCGCGTCCCGCCGGAGCCGTGATTCCCATCCCTAACAGCGGGATCAGATCCCGCGCCTCGGTTTCTCCATAATTAAAGATGGTGAACCCGCCAGTATGATTCTTCCGGCTGATCTGGATTTGCTCGATGACGCGGTCCGGCATCATCTGGTGGAAGGTGCTGATGCCGATGCCGGGATAGATCGGCACTTTCCCCGCCCACTCCACCTGCTGACGGACCATGTTTTCGAAGCTGGTGTTGCTGGGCGTGTAATCCATCGGGCAAAGGAAATCCACGTAGCCGCGGTCGCACCACAGTTTCCAGTCCTGCCCGACGGAGTCGCGGTCAGTCGTCCAATGACGGAACACGGCGGCGGAAATCTTGATGCCGGGCCGGATTTGCCGGGCCTGTTCGCTCACGGCCTTGACCACCGTGGTGATGTTCTCGCGCCGCCAATCCAGCCAGCGGGCGCGCTGCGCGCCATCCGCCTGCACGGCGCGCGGCCAGTTCTTCAGCGACGCGCCCAGCACCTTCTCAAACCGTTCCCGGCAACCGGCGCAGAAGCAATGGCTGCCGTCCGGATAACGGATGTAATCGAAGTGAATGCCGTCCACCGGGTACTTGCGCGCAACTTCCACCATGGTGGCGATCTCCAGCTTTTGATTCTCCGGATGCGAGGGGCACAGCCACGGTTCCTCTTTGCCCTGGGCATCCGCCTGCAAGCGCTGCTCCTGGCGCATCTTATCGAGGAACGACTTCGGCACGTGATGACCGGTGTTCCAATTCACTTTCCACACGTGAATCTGCACGCCGTACTTCCGGCAGGCTACGAGGCATTTCGCGATCTGGTCGCCGCGCGTCGCCACCTCGGGAACAACCGGCAGCAGGTCGCTGGGATAAAACGCCGAGCCGCCCCAAAGCATGTTGGGCAGGATGGCCGTGAAACCGCTCTCCGCCAGGCGGCGGATGGCCTCATCCCATTCCATGCCATTAACCCCAAACGCGCTGTGGCACCAGAAGGCGCGGAACTCCGCTAGCTGCGCCGTTTGCGCGCGGCAATACGCCTCCAGCAGGGAGTGCCGGACGATCTCGGCCTGGTCCAGCGCTTCGCCATACTTGGCCTGGCTGCATAATTGCGCATGGGCCTGGCGCGCACTCTTCGCCGCCGCCAGCGCGGTATTCACGGCGGCACGGTCGCCGGAGATCGCGGTGATCCGACTGATGGCATCGTCCATGCCCTGGTATCCCGCAAAATTCCCAGCCTGCGCCAGCGCATTCGCCGCCGTCCGTTGCCACAGCTCGGGCACCAGGGAACCGGCCATGGCCAGCAGCATGCGCCGTTTGGCCGCGCCACCGTCCTGCAACAGCACATGCGTCATCACGATGCCATGGGCAGAACCAAGAATGGCCGCGTGCCCCGTGGGTTTCCCCTGAGCATCCAGCCAATCCGCGAGCACCCGCCCCTGCCCTGCCACGGGCTTGTAGCTATGCACATTCCAGGAATGCTGCGCCACGTGCGGCGGCGCGCCGGGCACCGCATCTGCGGCAAAGCGAATGGTCGAGAAATATCCGGGCGACGGTTCCCGGACATGGGCTCCAGCCTGCACACCGAGCACCGCGAGCAGCTTCGCGGGCACGCTGTAAAACACCATCAGCTTGCCACCCTGCTGCACATATTGAACCAGGGCGTCCGCCACGCTGTCCGGCAACCTTGGGTTATGCGGCAGCACCACCAGCTTGGCCGCGCGCAACTGTTCCAGGGTGACATCCAAATCGCTGACCATCGCGCTGGGCAACCCCAGCCCTTGGAAGGTGGTGGCCATCTGCTCGCTGAATTCCTCGATGGACTTGGCTTCCGCGCGGTCGGCATGCACGGCGGAATCCGCGCGCAGCACCGCGACCAGGCTATCCGTGCCCAGCACGCCCGTGCGCCGGATATCACGCAGGAAGAACTCCGTGTTGGCATCCTTGCCGTGCCAGGCGGAGATGCGCAGTGTGCGGATTTTGCTCCAGCCCGCCGGCTTGCCCTCGCTGCGGGCGGCGGCCTTTTCGATCGTGACGGTGCTCCAGCCATTGGTGGTTTCGGGAAAGAACGTGGTGCTGTACCACCCCTCGCCGCTCTGGAAATACACAGAGAAACCGGAGATGGGCGCCGTATCGCGGCACCAAATCTGGAATTGAATGCCGCGGCTGGTGCTCAGATCCACATTGACCGCGCGGTCCCACGAGGCGCGCTCCATCGTGGTGCCGGTAAAGTTGCAGGGCATGCGGACACCCCGCTCGCCGCCCGCCTCCCCCGGCGCCACGGCGGCACTGCCGCGCATGGGTTGCCACGCCGCCTTCGCCGCCGCCTCGCTGGCGTACTGGCAGGAATCAATGATTGCTGGGTCCGTCGCCGCCCCCGCCAACCAAGGGAGCCACGCCGTCGCCAAAAGTGCCAAGGTGTGTTTCATGGAGCCACACTAACAGAAATTGTCTTGCGAATACCACCCATTTTCTATCGTCTATGGATCATGATGTTTTGCAGCAGACTCGGGTTGCTCGGCGCGGCCCTCGCAATTTCGGGGCTCGGCCTGAGCGTGACGGGGCAGGATTGGCCGCAATGGGGCGGCGCCAATCCCGGGCGCAACATGTACGCCACGGCCAAGGGCCTGCCGACACGCGTTGATCCAGGCAAGCCCAAGCCGGGCTCGGATGGCTTTGATTCCACCACCGCCGTCAACCTGCGTTGGACGGCCAAGCTGGGCTCGCAAAGCTACGGCAACGTCACCGTCGCCGGCGGCAAGGTTTTCATCGGCACCAATAACGAGTCGCCCCGACACAACCGCTACGCGGGCGACCGCAGCCTGCTGCTCTGCTTCGAGGAAGCCACCGGCAACTATCTCTGGCAACTGACTACACCCAAGCTGGCCACCGGCAAGGCGAATGACTGGGAGGCCTTGGGCATCCTCAGCGCCGCCGCCATTGACGACAACCGTGTCTATCTGGTCTCCAGCCGGTGCGAAGTGCTCTGCCTGACGATGGACGGCCTGGGGCGCGAAAACGTCGGGCCGTTCAAGGATGAAGCCCAGTACATGGCCGGCCCCGGCAAACCCAAAGTCGAGCCCGGCCCGGCAGACGCCGACATCGTTTGGCAATACAGCATGTTCGACGAACTCGGCTCGCTGCCGCACAACGCGGCCAATTGCTCCGTCCTCGTGCTCGGCGACCTTGTCTATGCCTGCACCTCCAACGGCCAGGATTGGACGCACGCCAACACCCCGGCGCCGTACGTGCCCAGCCTGATTGCGCTCAATAAAAAGACGGGCGCGCTGGCCGGCGAAGACCGCGAGTTGATCGGCGAACGCCTCTTTCACGGGCAATGGAGTTCCCCCTCGGCGGGCAAGGTCGGCGACCGTCAATTGGTGTTCTTCGGCGGCGGCGACGGCGTCCTGTACGCGTTCGACGCCCTCCCGGTTGAGGAGAATGGCCACCGGTATTTTCGCAAAGTTTGGTGGGTGGATTGCAACCCGCCCGAATATAAGATGAAGGACGGGCAGCCCATCAAATATCCCGCCGCCGAAGGCCCCAGCGAAATCAACGCCACCCCCGTCTTCTACAACAACCGCGTCTATGCCTCCATCGGGCAGGACCCGGAAAACGGGGACGGCGTGGGCCGGCTGATCTGCGTGGACGCCACGAAAACCGGCGACCAGGCCCAGGGCGGCATCGTGTGGGATTACCGGGCGATTCACCGCTGCCTCTCCACGGTCTCCATTGATCCGGACACCGGACTGCTGTTCGTGGCGGACTTCGCCGGATTTGTCCATTGCCTCGATGCCGCGACGGGCAAAGTGTATTGGGTACACGACCTCAAAGCCCATGCCTGGGGCTCCACCATGGTCGCGGATGGCAAGGTGTATGTCGGCGACGAAGACGGCGACCTCTGCATCCTGGCCGCCAGCAAGGAAAAGAAAGTGCTCTGTGAAGTCAACTTCGGCGCGCCGCTCTACTCGACGCCCGTGGTGGCCAATGGCGTGCTCTACATTTCCAGCCAGACGCACCTCTTTGCCTTCGCAGAAGGTGCCACCCCCAAGACCGGCGCCGCCAAGTAAACGCGGAAGCGGTTTCCGGCATCCCCAAAAACAGGCTGCAGGGTCTGCAATTGCCGCCATACCCCCGTTTTTGAGGTTTTTTGCGGTTTTTTGAGGGTTGGTGACGGTCATTTTCAAGAACACTTTCCATAGTTTCCAGAACACTTTCCATAGTTTCCAGAACACTTTCCATAGTTTCCAGAACACTTTCCA
>JBAXGN010000023.1 GCA_037139415.1 Verrucomicrobiota bacterium
TGCAAAAATGCAGGTGTTCCCTCTCCTATATTCATCCGAACGTCCCAACCCAAGGGCCACCCACATCCAGTGCTGTCCAGGTCAACCTCGGGAATTTCGGTTACTGTCACCAACCAAGTCCCTGCTAACCGAGTTAGGTCCGCGACTGCTTCCAGCGATGTCGGGAAGAGGCTGATCGAGGGGCGATGGTCGGCATATATCCAGGTCTTTCGCGTGGCTTTGCCAGCCCCGTTTGACGAGTACGTGGTCGCCCTTGATCACGTTTGGCAAGGGGCAGGGGAAATGGCTAGGTTCGCGCTTGGCGGCGCGACTTGTTGCCGGGGCGGAGTTTGCCCGGAAAACACAGTGAATGTATGGAAACGTGTCATGCGTCTCGTTAAGTCAGTGTGCGAACCGCTGGGAAATTAACCATACACGTTTTTCGTGGCAATCGAAAAGTTTGGAAAAATGGTGGATTAAAATTTGCTGGACGAGTTGGCGCGGGAGCGTCAGCGTGTTTGGCCATGCAGATTGAATTGAATCGGATGAGTATCGGACGGTTTTTAATGGCGGCTCTGGTTGGCCTCGGTTGGCTGGCGGGGCATGCGCGCGCGGCGGAGCGTCCGGGCGCAAAGCCGGCCCCGGATTTGGCCAATGAACCGTACGGGCCGCATGCGCGTAATGTGCTGGATCTCTGGAAGGCCAAGAGCGAGTCGCCCACGCCGCTGGTGGTGTACATTCATGGCGGCGGCTTCAGCGCGGGCAGTAAGGAGACGCTTTCGCCCACGATGTTGGAGGGGCTGTTGCAGGCCGGGATTTCGGTCATGGCCATTAATTACCGGTTGTCGCCGGAGTTCCATTTCCCGGCGCATTATCTGGATTCCGCGCGGGCCATTCAATATGCCCGGCTGCACGCGAAGGAGTGGAATCTGGACCCGCGCCGTGTGGGCGCCACGGGCGGTTCCGCTGGAGCAGGGATTTCGCTGTGGATTGGTTTTCACGATGATCTGGCTGATCCCGCGAATGCAGACCCGGTGTTGCGCCAATCCACCCGCCTCACTGGCATGGCGGTCATGGGGGCGCAGAGCACGTATGATCCGCGCAAAATCCGGGAATGGGTCGGCGAGGCGGCGTCGAAGCATCCCGCGCTACCCGGTTTCTATGGCCTTACTTTGGCGGAGACGGAGACGGAGAAAGCGTACCAGCTTTATGAAGCCGCCGCGCCGATCACGTATCTAACCCGCGATGATCCGCCGGTGATCGCCTTCTATTCCGAGGGGCGCGGGCCGCTCCCCGCCAACGCCCGGCCCGGCACGGGTATTCACCACATTAACTTCGGCTTGAAGTTGAAGG
This sequence comes from Verrucomicrobiota bacterium, assembly GCA_037139415.1. NCBI lineage: Bacteria > Pseudomonadati > Verrucomicrobiota > Verrucomicrobiota bacterium. The sequence goes on from JBAXGN010000023.1 coordinate 1,333, forward strand.
AGCGCATGGACCCGCTCGGCATCGAGTGTACGATTCGCCATAGTGACGAAGGCGGGAACATCACGAAGGATACGGTGGCGTTTTTTGCGCGGCATTTCAAGCTGACGCCCGCGCCTTAAAGTAAAGCCCAGAGACGGTAACTTATTCCTTGTCCTTGTCCTTGTGCGCGGACTTCTTGTCCACCTCCAGGCACTCCACGGACCATTGTTCGTTGGAGCCGCGCTTGAGATAGGCGTCGTATTCGTAGAGGCGGGGTTCACCGGTCTTCTTGCCGATGGAATGCACGCGGCCATGCACCCGGAAGCGCCAATCCACACCTTGGATCGCGGTTTTTTCATACGGCTCAAACACGGCGGCTTCCGGCACGTTGAGCGCTGGCCCGACGAAATTCGTCGCGACGTGGTAGGCGGTCTGGTGCAGGTTGCGGCCCAACCGTTTTTCCCAGGCGGTCAGCGGCACGTCCAAGGTCAGGTTGGCGGTCTTTTGCCATTTCTTATAGGAGACGTTGGGGGGCGGCGGTTCCGCGCTCTTGGGGGTGCGCGGAAGGCTGAAATACACTCCGGCGGCCAACCCGGCCACCAACAGCAGCGCGCTGGCCAAGGCCACAGTTTTCCAACGGTGGCCGTTGCCGGCCGGTGCCGGTGAAGCCGCCGACAATAACTGCGAAACCGGTCGCCACTGCTGGTGTCCCGGCTCGGCATACAACGTGGTGAGCGCGATTTCCTGCCGGTCCACCATGGCCTGAATTTGTGGCTGGGTGTAAGGCCCGGTCACTTGGTCGTTTAGCAATAAAACGTAGAGGAGCACTTTCATACTGGACGTAACGCTTGATTCATTTCAGAGCGTCGAGCGTACTGGCTGCGCCGGGGTTTGGCGAGTGCAGATTTCTAAGTTTTTCTGTTACGTTGAACCGATTTGTGCCATATTTGATCAGTCATGAAGATAACTAACTTGAATCCCAAGCCGGATATTGGCGCCAGCGCCTGGTTCGCGGACCTCGAAGGGCACGGCCTGTTGATGGATGCCGGCACCCATCCTAAATATGATGGGACCGAATCCCTGCCCCTGTATAACCTGATTGAGCGGCAGGACGTGGATGCCATCGCGATCTCCCATTGCCACCATGATCATATCGGCTCGCTGCCGATTGCTATGCGGCAGTTCCCCAAAGCCCATGTGTTGCTCAGCGAACTCAGCTATTTCCTGGTGGAGCGGGTGCTGCACAATTCGGTCAACGTGATGACCCGGCAACGCGACGAATACGGCATCAAGGAATACCCGTTCTACTCGCACGATGAACTGGATGACCTGGCGCCGCGCTTCCAAGGGTTCCGCTACAACCGGGAGATCGAGTGGGGCTCGTTCAAGAAGGCCCGCATTGGGGTGCCATCGCCCACGCTGGAGTTCTTTGACGCCGGACACGCGCTGGGATCGGCAGGCCTGATGGTGCGCGGCGAAAAGCAGACGCTGTTTTACACGGGCGATGTGTGTTTCCACGACCAGACGATCCTCAAGGCGGCCCGGTTCGAAGACGTGCAGGCGGATGTGTTGCTCATGGAAACCACGCGCGGCAACCGGGCATCGCAACCGGAGTTCAGCCGGGACAAGGAAGTGGAGCGCTTCTCCGCCGCGCTCGAAGCGGTGATCCAGCGCAAGGGATGCGTGCTCATTCCCACGTTTGCGCTGGGGCGCACCCAAGAGGTACTGGCCATCCTCAGCCTGCTGTTAAAATCCGGGCGGCTGAAACCGCAGCCGATCTACATTGGCGGACTGGGACGCGTCTTTACGGAGATTTACGATTTGCAGGCGCATCGCACCCATCGTCAGCACAGCAACCTCCAGCTCCATGAGGCGCTGAATCTAACTGTGCTGGAGAAGAAGCAGGCGGAATCCATGAAGCTCACGGGCGGGCGCATCTTTGTGCTCACCGCCGGAATGATGTCCGAGCACACCTCCGCGCACGACGTGGGCATGCGCATGATTAGCGATGAACGCCAGGCGATTTTCTTTGTGGGCTACACCGACCCATCCACCCCGGGAGGGGCGTTGCGTCAGGCGAAACCGGGGGAGACCTTCCGCTTCAGCCCGCTGGCCGGCGAGGTGACGCGGCGCTGCGAAATCCAGGATTTCGATTTCACGGCCCACGCGCAACGGGAGGACTTGCTGGAATTTGTGGGGCGGGTAAATCCGCGCACGGTGTTGCTGGGACACGGCGATGATTCCGCCCGGCAATGGATGGAAGAGCAGATTCGCGTGCGCTGGCCCAAGATGAAGGTGATTCAGCCGAAGCCAGGTGAGACAGTGGAAGTGTGAACGAGAAAACCGAATACCGAAAGAAATCCGAATACCGAATCGGAAGACTTTTGCAGGAAAATTTATGGGCATAAAAATGGCAGGTAAAAAATGATACGAAGAAGATAAAAGCCAGGAGTTGGAATCCGGTAGCTTGTGCCCGCTTCGGACTTCGGTATTCGGATTTCGGATTTAAGGTCCACGTTATTCGTGCCGCAAAGCCTCAATCGGATTCATCGCAGCGGCGCGTTGAGCAGGGTACATGCCAAACACAACCCCCACGGTCATGGCGATAAAGAACGCCAGTGGGATGGACCACGGCACAATCAAGGGGACGACATTCTGGATGGAGTCAGGCATGGCCTTCATCATGCGGGGGAAGAGTTGTTCCAGCAAAAAACGCAGTCCGCTCATGGCCGGCGAGCAGAGTAATCCCCCCAGGATGCCGGTGATGCCACCCACTGTGGCCAGTGAAAGCGTCTCCACCAGGAATTGCACCGTGATATCGTGGCGGCGCGCGCCGAGGGCGCGGCGGATGCCGATCTCCCGGGTGCGCTCCGTGACCGTGGCGAGCATGATGTTCATGATGCCGATGCCGCCGACCACCAGCGAGATGGCGGCGATCAGCCCCATCATGGCAATGAACATCAGGCGGGTGTTGCGGGCCTGCTCCAATAATTCCAGCGGCACCGTAATGCGGTAATCCTCCTGCTCATGGGTTTTGGACAGCATCCGCCGAATCATTTCCGCCGTCTCCATCACTTTATCCTGCTCGCGCACTTTGACCGTCACCTGGCTGGCAATGGGCACACCGTCCGAGGTGCGCGAATAAAAATCGCCAATGCGCGCCCACAAGGTCGAGATGGGGATATAGACATCGCGCGAAAAGTCCTGGCCGCGCACCACGCCCGGTATGGCACTGGCCACCGCGCGTTCCTTCATCACACCCACCACCCGATAATAGTCCCCTTCGATATGGATGGAACAGCCCAGCGGGTTCTGATGCATGAACAACTCGTGTGCTATTCCAACGGCCAGCACGCACACTTTCAGGTTCTGCTTCACTTCGGTATCCGTGATGAAATGCCCTTTATCCACCTCCATGCGGTTGAGATCAAGGTACGCGGGAGACACCCCCACTACACGGCCCGAAACCGAGTGTTCGCCATAGCGCAGTTCGCGGCGGTAAAGCTCCTTGATCGGCACGCATTTTTCGATGGTGGGAATCGTGGCCTCCATGTGGCGAAAATCATCCAGCGTGATGCCATAGGGTGCGTAACTGACGCGGCGGGTGGTCTGGCCAGCCGAGGGCGGCGAGGAGATCAGCAGGATGTTATTGGCGCCGAGTTCGGCGATTTGTTGCTGCGCCTTGTAGCTAATGCCCTCCCCGATGGCCAGCAGCCAGATGACGCTGGCCACCCCGATAAAAATGCCTAAAATGGTCAGCAGCGAGCGCAACGGATGCAGCGCGAGACTTTTAATGCCCATCTGCCAGACGCGCAGGCGCGCTTGAAGCCAGGCGGCCAAACCACCTTTCTCCGCCAGCCCTGACGCTGCTTCCGCTGGGGCGTGATCCGCCAGACGGGTGCCCTCCTTTCCCGGTCCAGACACGGTGACCGGCGGACGCACCCGTTCATCGGTTTGAATCGTACCATCCCGCAAACGCACAATGCGGCGGGCACGGCGGGCAATGTCCTCCTCGTGGGTCACCATGATGATGGTTCGGCCCTCGTCGTTCAGCCGATCGAGGATGTTTAGAATTTCATGCGAAGTGACGGTATCCAGGTTACCAGTGGGTTCGTCCGCCAGGATGAACTGGGGATGATTGGCCAGGCTGCGGGCGATGGCGGCGCGCTGCTGTTGCCCGCCGGAAAGTTGCATGGGCCGGTGTCCCAGGCGGTCGCCCAAGCCCACCTCTGCGGCGAGTGCGCGGCACCGGTCGCGATCCGCACCAGTGATATTCCCTTGGTAATAGAGCGGGGATTCGATGTTTTCCAGGACCGTGAGCTGCTGGATCAAATTGTACGATTGAAAAACAAAGCCAATGTGCGACGCGCGAATCAGCGACAACCGGTCGTCCTCAAGTTGCGCCACATCCTCGCCTGCGAGAAAATAATGACCGGAGCTGGGTTGATCCAGGCAGCCCAGCACATTCAGCAGCGTGCTCTTGCCGGAGCCAGAGGGGCCCATGATGGCGACATAATCCCCTTGCGGTACCTCCAGGTTCACCCCGCGCAACGCGCGCACAATCTCCCCGCCCAGCCGGTATTCCTTATGCAGGTTTTCGATGCGCACCGCAAAACCGTGGGTCGTTGGGGTTGGCTCAGTCATGCCCTCATGGCCGGGAGACGGCTGCCGGGACAGGTTTTTCGGTCGCCGAGGCCACCGCGGCCTTGGGCTTGGCGGGCGACGGCACCGTGGTCTTGGCGGGTAATGGCGCAACGGGTTTAACCGGCGGCGGAGCGGGCGGCGGCGTGATCGCTGCCGGAAAGACCACTTCATTTTCAAAGCGTTGCGGGTTCAACACCACCTGGTCTTGGGCCTGCAATCCCTGGCGGATGATTACGGATTTGTCATTGGCCGCACCCACCCGGACTTCGCGGGCCTCGAGGAATTCACCCAGCACTTGCACGAGGCAAAACAGCCGGCCTTTGCGTTCAAACACGGCGGGCAACGGCACATGGATCGCGTTTTCGTAACGGGCGACCTGAATGGACACTTCCGCCGTCATGCCGGAGCGCAGGCCAAGCGGCGGCTCAACAATGTCCACCTCGGTGGAATACTCCTTGATGTGCGCCGTGAGCGTGGAAGCGGGCGGCAGCGGGTATTCCCCCACGCGCACCACCTTGCCAGTCAAATCATGGTTGGGCAGCGCGTCTATTTTGATATAGGCGGTCATACCGGGCTTCACCCGATTGATGCGAGACTCATTGATCTTGGCCACCACCCGCATGCGCTTGGGATCCGGCAGACGGAACATGATCTGGCGCTCGCGCACCGTGCGGCCTTCGCCGATGAGCACGTCGCTGGCCATACTGCGGGACCGAGAATCATTGGCATAGACGACCTGGCCGGTAGCTGGGGCGCGAATGGTGCATTTCTTGATCTGATCCTCAATCTGGTCCTGTTTCAATTGATCCAGCTTATAGGTGCTTTCGCGCGAGCGCAGGCGCGCCTCGGCGGTCTCCACGTCCACCTGCAGTTTGCTAAGGGTGCGCTGCTTGGTGAAATTACGCAGCGTCTGGAGCCGGACCTGGGCGGAATCGAGATCCTTGCGGGCCTTTTCCACTGCGAATTTATCCGCCTCCACCTGGGTATCCGAGACATAGCCGCGGGCCACCATGCGCTCGCTGTACCGCAGGTATTCCTCGGCGCGCCGAACGTTTTCACGGGCGACAAATTCCGCGCTTTCCAAGCCGTCCTCCTCCTGGCGGTACAGGTTTCCCTCATATTCTTTCAATACCATTTTGGCAGATTCCACATCCGCTTGGGCTTGGATGAGATACGCCTTGCTGTTGTACACAACGATCTGTTGCGCCAGCAGGTCACTTTGCAAAACCGAATCATCCAAGCGGGCCAGCAAATCACCTTTTTTCACATACGAACCCTCCAACACCAGTTCCAAAATGAGGGTGCCGCCGATGGCGCGGGATTGCACTTCGCAACGGATTTCGATGCTGCGCGAGCTTTCCACTTCGCCCGGCTCAACCACTTCCTCCAGGAAAAGTCCCTTTTCCACCGGGGCCAACAGCGGTATGCCCGCATCCCCGCCAGCGGTGGCGGGTGAGCGCCATTTGATAATCCCCCAACTCAGCAGCGCCACCCCGAGGAGCCCCGCGAGCCACAGGCGGCGCCGCGATTTGCGGCGCGGTGGCACGGATGCTCCACTCGTCTCAATGGTGTTTTTTTGCTTATCCATGGTGTGCTTTAATCAAGGAGCTTCTGGAGTTAAATGATCGCGGGCCATGATCGCAATCTTTTCCTTGGCCGGCGCCAGCGTGTTCAGCGTCAGCGCGCCGGGATCCTGCCAGAGCCCCGCTTGGTTGAGCTTCATGGTGCCCAGTTCAAAGTCCAGCAGCATCCGCAATACATAATAATTTACCCAGCTCTTCAGGAAATCATTCTGCGCATCCAGCAGATCGCTCAAGGCGCTCAGCAAGTCGCGCGCGGTGGTGGCGCCAAATACCGCTTGCACCCCCGGCCGCGGCGGCTCGGTAAGGCGCAGCCGCGCCAGGTCCACCTGGCGGATGGCGGATTCCACGGCGGCACGGCGGATTTCAAAATTGACCAGGCTAAGATCAACCAAGCGCACCGTGTTGCGCAGGCTCTGCGTGATACGATCTTCAAACAGGAGGTAATCCCGCCGGGCTTTCTGGAACTCGATGAGCGTCTGCCGGTAGGTGTTGCGCTCCGCTTGGCGGATAAGCGGGGTGTCAAACGTCAATCCCAGGCGCAGCCGGGCGGTTTTCTCATCGAAGTGCGCAGGGTTGTTGTCCGTGGTACGCAGGTCGCCATTCATGGTGATGGAGACATCGCCTCTCAACGCGTCGGCATCGGTCTCCACTTTGCGCCAGGCGTCCACCAACTGGGCACGGGCATTGCGCCAGTCCAGCCGGTTTTCGCGCGCGACGGCCAGGGCGGATTCCATGGTGACCGCCACCGGTTCCAGCATCATCTGTTGCAGCCGGGCCGACGCCTGGCTCAGGGATAACTCAAGCAGCAGGCTGGATAGTTCAGAGGTGGCGGATGACACGCTGTCGCGGGCCTCCTCCACATTCATTTGGTCCAATTGCCCGCTGAGATGTTCGAGGACGGATAGGGCGCCATCCAACTGTTTCTTAAGGCGGGTCATGTTTTGCTCCACCAGTTTAAGATCGTCATCCAAACTCTCCGCCTGAAGCACCTTGGGATTCAACCCCGCTTCGGCCACCTCCGGCCGGTTTTGCAGCGTTTTCATCTGGGCTTTGCGTTGGGCAATGACCGCGCGGAAATTGGCCAGATCCTGCTGCGCCTCGTCCCATTGTTGCATGATGGCGGGCCGGATTTTTTCCAGCGGTTGCAGCAAGGTTTTAAGCTGGGGAATGGTGCGGACCCGGTCGCGATCACGGGAGTGCTGGGCGATGGCATCGGCATCCGCTTGCAAACGGGTGATCTCCGGATCCATCAGGGTGAACCGCTCGATCAATGGATCTTTGACCGAGACCTCGATTTCCGGCGGAAGCCCCAGATACATTTTGAACGCCTCCACGCGCGCCTTGTAAGCCGCGCGGGCGGAAAGCAGGCTGCTTTGGCCCCGATACAGCGACACCAGCGCCTGGTCCACTTGCAGGCGGGAAGACAGGCGCCCGGCCTCAAACGCGGATTGCAATTGCTCGTGCGTGGTGCGTAGCGCCGCCACGTTGGCCTCGGTGTTCAAGACCAGTTGCTCCTCTTGCAACATCCCGAGGAAACCGCCGGCATCGGCGGTGGCCGAACGTCCAGTGGGGGTTCCCGCGAGCAACCCAAGCCCGGCGGATCCAATCGCGCCCGACCGCGTCGGCCCTTCTCCCGGGTAGCGTCCGGTCACCAGTTCCACCACGAAACCCTGCTGGTACTGGTACATCTGGCGCACGTTATCCAGCAGCCGCCGCTCAGAGAGCGTCAGCCGCTCCAACACTTTGGCCCGACTCGCGCCCCGTAACAGCGGTTGCACCACGCTGAAATTGGCCACGCTGGAAAACGTATCTTCACCCGGCCCCTTGATGTTCCATACCACATCGTTGGCCAAACCGATTAGCAGTTCTCCGCCCGTGGCGGCGATGCGGTCCGCCTGGGTGTGGGAAGCGGTGTCCGCTTTCTTCAACGTCATGCCGGCAGGTTTAGCCCCGGTGGACGCGTAGTATTCCGGACGGGTTTCCGTGTAAAGCGTGGAACTGCCAAAGCCAAATTGCACATCAAACCGAAACCGCTCAAACGTCACGTCCAGGGCCGCGAGATACAAATCTTCTCGCTCCTGCTGGAACGCCCGCGAATTCAGCAACCCGATATGCATGGCGTTGGTGATGTCCAGTCGCACTCGGCCCTTTTCATCATAAGGCAGATATTTTCGCCATTGACCATCATCCACCGGCACCGGCTGACCGCGTTTTTCCCAGACGCGTGCGCCTTTTTTTCCATCCACCACCTGGAGATAACGATGGGCGTCAGGATCATCCGGCGGGGGTGGGGGCTTGTCCTTGTCATTGGGATCGTGCAGCCGTGAGCTGATGGGTGGTTCCACGGAAAAGTTAGTCAGCGCAACCCGGGCATCCGTGTTTTTTTCGCGGATCAACGCATAGACTTCCTGATCGGCCTGTTGCCGATAATGGGCACGGGTACATCCGGCGAGGAGAACTGCCAGTAGCAGGCAGCCAAACGCGATGCCACCCGGAAGGACTTTCCGGGCGGCACGGGCGGACGCTCTGTGGCCATGCGACATGAGTTATATTATAAAGTCATGCATCCTTTAACGGGTGCGACCCCGCGACCTTGATCGCGCGCCGCCGGGTTTGAAACACCACGTGGTTGCAGTGGTTGGACGGGCTGGAGCGGGGGTGAAATTCAGAAAATTTTAATTTGGCGTTGGGCTTGCAGCGAAGCGCCATGTCTGGCATAAATGCTGCAAAATAAACGGTCCAGTCGGTTTAATCGTGTTTGCGATCAACCCGGCTGGCCAAACTGGAAAGGCAAAACGTATGTCATGGTGGGGCTTTTTAGGTTGGCTGGTGATGAGCGGGATATTTTTCGTCGCCGGCGCGCAAGTGGAGCAAAAATGGCGTCCGCCGATATTGGTGGTAGCCCTGCTGTTTGGGTTGTTTGCCATTCAAGCGCTGATTTTCCCCTATATTTACGACTCCACCTTCCTGTGGATCCTGTGGCAGTATATCGTCAAGGGCGCCGTCATCATCGTTTTCCTGTACAAATTGTATAACGCCTGGCAGCAGAAGTGAGGCAGATTGCGCCGAGTTCAGTTGGATGGCCCAGCGAATAAAAGACATTGCTTCGCTTAATAAAGTTCCAAGCAATGAAATTTATCGTTTTCAAAAAGCTCGAAAATCAGGACGGCATTGAAACGAAAAATCAGCAAGCTGCCTGCAAAGATGGCGGCTGAGATTTTGGTCGAACAACAGTTTCACGCGGCGGGACCGATCAAATTATGCTCGCGATCTGCGGCAAAAGACAGTGCCGCCACTACATCCTCCTGCGTAAGCTCCGGATACTCTCGTAAAACCTCCGGAACCGACATGCCGGCCGCCAACCAGCCCAGAACATCATAGACGGTAATCCGCATACCTCGGATGCATGGGCGCCCGCCACGCTTATCCGGTTCGATGGTAATAATCTTTCGATAATCCATAGGCTTAAGTTATGCCGTCTTTCACCCTAATTCAAGCGTGAATTCACCCGGATTAGCGCCAATTCTATTCCTGCCCGTCCACCTCACGCAAACCAGGGGCGTGCGCGCTTCTGGGCGTTGCGGACAGCCTTGACCACGGTGTCACAGTTTTCCTTGATCTGAAAATCGAACATGCCCACGGCAATGAAATCGGCCCCGTTATCGAACGCATAGGAAAACGCCTGGCGGGGATAAATCGCGCCCGCCGCCAAAACCTTGAACGCCAGCCACGGCTTCGTGACCGTCTTCATGAAGGCAATGGTTTCCTCGGGGTTGATGCACCACATGTTGTCGTACCAACCTTCGCCGCCGCCAATCCAGATGAACTCTTTGCGCTGGGCCTTCGGTGTCGCGGAAGGATAGGCGTCGCTGTGGAAGGTTTTGACGTAGAAATCGCACGGAATCTTGTGCTTCTCACAGGTCATCGGCACCTCAAGCGAGTGCCCGCCCACCCCCACCGGTAGCCCGTGAGTTTTGGCGATCTCCACCGCCTTGGCCAGTTGTTCCACCGCGCCCGCCTGCACCAGTTTATCCCCTGCCACTCCCCACACGTACAAGGCCACTGCTCCCGTGTCCACCTGCCGCTGGATATGGTCGCTGAGCGCGCTATCTTTCTGTCCTGCCTGCACCTCGATGTGCGGAATAAATTGCATGTGTCCGCCAAAATCCTTGTTGTACTGCTTGACGTAGTTTCCGCCGGTTTCAAACACGGTGTTGATGCCGTGCTGCTCGGCCAACTGCAACGTCTCCATCAGTTTCTTCTCATTCACATAGGCGCGGAACAGCGGCCCCACATATTTCAAATCCCGGGCGTGCATGTAGCCGGAGATCAGGTTTCCACCCAGGAGCATGCGGCTGATTTTCACTTTGCCGAGCGTACCCAGCGGCATATTGGCCGGGTTGGCGGGAGTGGCCGGGGTTGCGGGCGGAGCATCCGCAGCGGTGACCGATGAAATAACGGCCACACTGGCCGCCGCCTGCGCGGCGGCATGGATGAAACTGCGGCGACTAAAATTTTCCGATTGTGACACTGGCATTTTCATAAAATAATGGCTTAACGGCGGCCACTGTAACGACACCATGAAAAGATGCCAGTGATTTTTTATGGACGTCACCCAGCCCCAGGGCTGCATCAAGCTCGGTTTGGTTCAAGCTGAAAGCGGCGGTTCGGGGGGGGGGCCATGGCCGCGGAATCACCCGAAAGAAAGTGAAACGATTAAGCCGATTCCCTCAGCCGGATAATGCAATCCTCTCCCCGAGGGAGAGGAAACAGGTGAGGGGGTACGGAACCACAGACCCTGCCCACCTCGTAGTATTCGTAACGCACCAACGCGCTGGATGCTGCTCCCACCCAGCCCAACCGCAAACGCAGGTGACGAGTCTCAAACAGGACGGCGCGGGAAAATTTGGAGAGTGCGGTGGCAACTGCCGGGGGAAAAGGGGCGGCAGGCGACACCGCTTTGGATATTCCGCAATCCGCAATCCGCATTCCGAATTCAAAATGGGCTGGTTTTCATCCGTACCATCCGAGTTATCCGTGGTAAAATAACGGAGAATAAACCACGGATAAACACCGATGGACACAGAGAATACCATACACCGGCCCGTTATTCCGCAATCCGCAATCCGCATTCCGAATTCGAGGGTTCCACCTTGCCGCCGCACTCCAAAAAATGCGGCTCCCGCGATTCCTTGTGGCAAGCACCACCCGAAGAGCCCTTATTTGGTATAGGGATTGGCAGCCATCTGCCCCGGTGGCCCTACCCGGATCGCCTGCACGTGCCCATCAAAGAAAAGATAATTGCGCACACTGCCATGCACAGGATTGGCCGGAATATTATCCTGCCAAGTGTTGGCGGTGTTGGTGATTCCCACTTGGTCCGGTTCAGCTAAATAATACATGGCCGACGCTGAATACACAGCATCCACGGCTGCCATTTTCATGGACGGGTAATTTCCTCCCCCGGTTGTTGTGTTTGTAGGGTAACCAAACGCACGAATTTGTACGCCGTTGACTGTTGGGTTAATAATGTAAAAGTGCTTAATGTCGAGGGGATACGTATCGGGGGCCTCGCGCAGAACGCCTGGACAGGAGAAAGCTGCGACGAATACCCGGGTGCCTGAAGGTACGGGGTAACCCATATACGGGCCAACGTAATAGGAAAGACAGTCTTTTGATCCGCTGGTGTACCACTGCTGTTGGCCGCTGAGAAGTCCGCAGCCTATTGTGGGCTGGCCAGGCAGGTAATCCTCAAAATCATCAGCATACAGCCGCACAGCTGTCCCTATTTGTCGCATATTGGACATGCATTGTGCTTGCGTGGCCTTGCGTTTGGCGTTGGCCAAAGCTGGCAATAACAGGCCGGCGAGGATGGCGATGATCGCTATGACCACTAACAACTCAATCAAAGTAAAAGCCAATGACTGCTTGGCATGACGCTTCAATATCTTTCGTTTCATATAACTTGAGTGATTTTGGCTATTACCGTTTTTTTATCACGGATCGCAGCTCCACGGTCTTCTCTTTCTCGTTAATTACCCATTCCTTTCCGGACGGGACAGGTGGCATCTCATCCATTTTTCGTGACATCAAAGCACGGAAGCTTCTTGGCAATTTTCCTTCTTCAGTAATATATTGTCGCAGCCATTGGGTATAAAGTTCGGATCGTTGCGCAGCTTCCTCCTCAGTCGTTGACTGTGAAACTGTTGGGGTCGGCACGGGCGCGGCGGCAGGCACTGGATTATTGGGGGTTGTCGGCAAGGGGGCAAAAACAGAGCGCTTTGATGTCGGGGTTGTTTCCGCTGGAGCCGCAACGATGTTTTGCGCCGGTTCCGCTGCTTCTGCAGCCGCTGCTGGTGCAGGCGGCTGCGCCTCAGTTTTTTTGACTGAGTCATCACTTTTGCTGCAGGCAGCCAGTAAAGCAATACAGGCGATGCCAAGCATCACTAATTTTCCCATAGCCATGTGAACAATATACCCGTCGGCTCCGACTTTTGCAAGTGCTAAACGGGATGAGTAAAAGGGGTTATGCTTCAACCATTTCCCGAGACAAGGCGTTAAAAAGAAACGCAAACAGTGTTCGACAAAACCAAGTTGGCCGGTAAGGCCTGAGCGACGACAGGGAACCGTACAAGACCATTCTCCAATCTGGGTGTCATGGCACCGCAAGCGGATCTTGGCCTTAATGACCTGCTTATTTCACTACCGGATTCGTTGACATCTGGCCGGGAGGGCCGACTCGTATCGCCTGCACGTGACCGTCAAAAAACAAGTAGTTGCGCACGCTGCCATGAACCGGTTTGGGAGGCAGATCCGCCCACCAGCCGGTGGCAGCGGTAACCCCTACTTGATCCGGCTCAGCCAGGTAGTAGGCACTGGTGGGCGAGACCAGCCCCTCAACTGCGGACATCTTCATGGGAGCGGCATTGGCGACTGCCGGAATGGCCGTGGCGTTACCGGGATAACCGAACGGTTCCATTTGCTTGCCCGTGGTCGGGTCCTTCACATTGGGATTCATGATGTAATAGTTCACGTCGTTGCTCACGTCAGGTGAATCCTTCCAATTTCCAGGGCAAATAAAAGCTTTGATGATCACCTTGGTGGCGGTGGGCGCGGGATAGCCCATGTAGGTGGAGATGAAGTATGAGAGATGAGTCAGGTCCCCGGCAACGTAATAGGGGACTTGTCCGCTCCAAAGGCCCTTCTTGTTCGCTACATCGCCTGGCAAGTACTCATTATCATCCGCATACATGCACACGGCCACACCCACCTGGCGCAGATCCGACATGCACTCGGCCTGCTGAGCCTTGCGTTTGGCGTTAGCCAGCGCTGGCAGCAGCAGACCCGCTAAAATGGCAATGATGGCAATCACCACCAGGAGTTCAATCAAAGTAAAAGCGTTTCCCCGGCAGAGACGTCGGACAAGTTTGAATGCTAGTTTCATAACACGAAGGGATGGGCTGATGTTATCGCTGCTTGCGCAATTCCACGGTTTTATTTTTTTCGTTGATTACCCATTCCATGCCCGGCGGCTTGCTGGGCAAGGTATCCATGTGCCGCACCATTTCCCGAAAGTTCTTTGGCATGCGTTTTTCGCGGGCGATGAATTCGTTTAGCATGCCGGTCAATTCAGCCGAAATACCCAGATAGGGATTGGCGTCGTCCGGCGCTTGGTTGACGGTGGGCACGGCGGCGGGCGCAGGGGCAGGCGCTGGATTATCTGTAGCCACCGGCAAGGGAGCAAAGACGGAACGCTTTTGGGTCGGCGCCGATTCCACCGGCACCGCAGCCGTGTTTTGCACCGGTTCTGTCGATTCAGCCGAAGGTGCTGGAGCAGACGGCGGCGTCTCAGTTTTTTTAACTGAGTCGCTACTCTTGCTGCAAGCAGTCAATAAAGCGATGCAAGCGCTGCACAGCATCACTAATTTTCCCATAGCCATGCGAACAACATACCCGTCCATACCGACTTTCGCAAGCGTAAAAGGTTGAATGAGTCCGCACCCTGGTGCCGTCTAAACAGGGCAATGCATTCGCTTTCGTGTCCGAGGTCCGGGAGAACATTCCGGCGCATTTGGGTTTTGCTTTGGTGTGCCGGGCTGGCGTTGGCCTTGGCTGGAAACCGGGCGGAAGCCGAACAGGTGGTCATTTCCAAGATCATGTTTCGCCCGCCCGCCGGGTTGCCCGCCTATATTGAACTCTGCAACCACACCAGCCAGCCAATGGATATGGCCCAGTGGCGACTCTCTGGCGGTGTCAAATTCGAGTTTCCCGCGTACTCCGATGGCAATCCGCGCGCGACCTTTTTGCTTCCCAAAGAACGGATCGTGATCACGGAAGGGCACGCGCTCAAAGCCCGGACGGCCTACCAGATTCCCGCCGGGGTGCGCATCTTTGGACCGTGGAAAGGGGAGCTGGCACCCGAGGGGGACAAGCTCAATCTCAAGGACAAGAATGGCCTCACGTTGTGTACGGTCAGTTATGGCAGCGGTCGGCATTGGCCGGTCTCAACGCGCGGTGCCGGACATGCATTGGTGCTGAAAAATCCGGATGGCACCGTGGATGACTGGCGCAATTGGACCGCCAGCGACCTGCCGGGCGGAGCACCGGGAACGGAATTGCCGAGAACCAATACGGTGCCCACGGCCCCGCGCTTGAACGAAGTGCATTTTAAGAATCGGACCACCCTGGATTGGATTGAACTGTATAACCCCACGCCCACCAAACTTTCCCTGGACGGGATGTTTCTCGCCTCGCAACCGGCCTTCGCGGATCGGGTGCCGTTAAAAGGCGAGTTGGCTCCCGGCGCGGTCTTAGCTTGGAAGGTCGCTTTCAAGGTTGGCGCCCAGAGTGTCCCCGTATTTCTGGTCGGGACTTCCAATGTCGTGGTGGATGGCCGGGCCTTCACCTTTTCCCCTTTTGGCGATACCTATCAAGCCTATCCGGATGGCGGCCAGGAATGGTATTTATCCAAGAACCATACCCGCAACGACCCCAATCAACCCGCGCGCAATCTGGATATTGTCATCAACGAAATCATGTGTGAACCGCCTTCCGTGCTCACCAACGCGCCGCAGTATGTGGAACTATATAATCGCGGAAAATCCACTGTGAACCTTTCCGGCTGGTCGTTTGCGGAAGGCATTGATTTTGTATTCCCACGCGGCACAAAAATTGCGCCGGGCGGTTACCTGGTCGGCGCCTCAAACACCAACCGGATGCGGGAGATATACGGGAACATTCCGGTGGTGGGCAATTTCAAAGGCAAACTGAGCCATCACGGGGAACTCCTGCGCTTGGTGGACGCCTTGGGCAACCTCGCCAACGAGGTGGACTATCATACCGGCGGCGACTGGCCCGCGCTGGCGGCGGGCGGCGGCAGCAGCCTTGAACTGATGAATCCCTGGCTGGATAACCGGCTGGCCTCCGCCTGGCGGGACAGCGATGAAAGCCGCAAATCGGTCATGCGCGAATATCGCGGCTCGGCAAAATACGAACAACTGAATACGATGGGCGGGCCAACCGATTACAAGGAACTGTATTTCCACCTGGTGGGCGAGGGGCATCTGTTGCTCGAAAACGTCTGGCTGGGCAAACCCGGCGGCACCAATTTCCTGGTCAATACCGACCGGCTTTCGGATGACGGACGCAGTGCCAAAGGCTGGCTGGCGCAAGGCACCCATGCGGACACTTTTATTACCAACGGCCAGTTGCATATCATTGCCGATGGCCACGGCGATAACCGCCCCAACCGCGTGGAATTGGATGCGCTGGGTTTGACCAAGGGGGAAATGTGCGAATTGCGATTCAATGCGCGCTGGATTTCGGGGTTGCCCCGGCTGATTGCCTCCACGTGGGAGCACAGCCTTACCGCTTCGTTTCTGGTGGATCTGCCGTTGAATCTGGGTACCCCGGGCAAACCCAATTCCCGATTGGTGGCGCAACCGCCCCCGCAGGTGGACGACTTGCGACACCGCCCGGTGGTACCGCGTAGTAAAGACGATATCCAGATCACCGCGCGCATTACCGCCGCCACCACGCCCGTTACCGTTCAACTGTATCACCGGCTGGATACGGAATCAGGTGCCAATGCCTGGACCAAACTGGTCATGCGCGATGACGGACCGGCCAGCGGCGGCCTTGCGGGCAGCCACTGGTACACCGCCATCCTGACCAATTATCACCGATCGGGTGCCGTGGTGCAGTTTTACGTCGCTGCCACGGGACCAGCCGGGCAAACCTGTCTGCAACCTCGGGCCGGATCAGACCGCCCCGCGCTGCTGATCGTGGATGACCAATCCATCCCGCGCGATTTGCGGAACGTGCGCTTTATTGTCTCGGCGTATGATGCGGACTCGATGCAACGGGGAAATACCGCCAAATACGGGTATCGCTACCCGCGCCTGTCCAATCATCACCTCAATGCCACGATGATTGTGAACGAAGAGGAAATTTTTTACGGAGGCGAAATCCGCAATGCGGGCAGCCCGTTCTGCCGGGCCGAGGGACTGCAACGACCCAAATTCAAACTGCCGGGCGACCAGTCGTATCGCGGGCGACGCCATTATTATTTTGATAACGATCCCCAAGGGAACAATTTCCATAACGAGGTCTGCCGGTACTGGCTTTACCTGTCGGGCCTGCCAGCGTCGGAGAGCGAGGTGGTCCGGGTAAAAGTGAACCAGAATGGCCCGGAGCTGTTTGATGATACGGAGACCATGGGGTCTGAGTTTCTAAACCGTTGCTTCAAACACGGATCGCGCGGGCAACTTTTCCGGATTGATGATGAATGGTGGTTCACCGACGATTGGACGCCGCAAAATCGCGATGCCGATTGGCAATACAAAGGCACCGACAACCCCGGACGCTACCGCACCGAATGGATGAAGCGCACGAACGAGGTGGAAGATGATTACACCAGCCTGATCCGGTTCTTCAAACTGATGAGCGGCGATAAATATACCCAGGAGGAAATGGAGCAGGTCATGGATGTGGAGGCCGTCATGAAGCTGGCCGTCGTCCGCGGGTACACGGCCGATTATGACAACTTTACCATGGACCGCGGCAAGAATGCCTTCTTTTATGAGAAGACCGATGGCCGTTTCATGTTCCTCCAGTGGGATAGTGACCTGGGTTTCGGCGATCCCAACATGCATTTCTACGGGGAACGCGTGCGGGTCTGGATGGAAAAACCGTGGAACCGGCGGTTGTTCTCTTATTATCTGGACCAGTTTGAAAAAAGCCTGAAAACCAACCAGCGGTTTCGTACCTGGCTGGAACTATTCCGGGAAAGCGGGAGCAAGAAGTTCGACGTAAACCAGCAGTTCTATCTCGACTTTTGCAACCAACGGGGTGGAGCCGTCAAAAACACGCTGGGATCTGAGTGGACCGCCCCGCTGCAAATCACTCCCTTGAACGCCACCAACACTGTCACCAACGCCACGGTGACACTCACCGGAACAGCGCCATCCGCGTACTTTGCGCTGCAACTGGTGGAAGCGCCCAAACTGCGGCCGGCGTGGAAGGATCAGGTCAAATGGGAATTTCGCGATCTGCCGGTGCGACCGGGGGAAAACCGGTTTACGGTGCGAGGCTTGAGCCATACCGGCGAGGTGCTGGGTGAACAAAAGGCCGTGGTCCAGCGACTTTCCGACCATCCGCATTGACCAGCGTACAACCAGGCCAAGGCAGTTCAGGGGGCAAAGAGCGAAAATCTTTTGTTCGGGGAAGTCTCCCCATGCAGTCTCCCCCCGACCATCGCCTGCTCACAACCAGGTGAACGGCAGGCCAACCAAATTCTCCTCATACTGTCGCGCCTGGGTGTCGTTGTTAATCACCACGCCCAAGCGCGCTTTGTGCTCAGTCACGAAATCCCGCAACCCGCCCAAAGTTCCCCTCCACCACCAAATCCACTTCCGCGCCGGCCCCCGTCCGGTAATACACCGTTTCATACCAAGCATTATCAAACCAACACTTTCATATTGCAGGGTATAAATTTGCAGAAAGTCATGGCCTTACGTTCACCCAGCGCCGCTTCCTGGGTTTCCGCCATGCCCAGGACGAAATCCATTCCATGCTTGATTGCCGCGCTGGAACCCGATATGGTACGGCCATGCCTGCGGTCAACAAGCAATGCTCCCTAACTGCCTCGCGTCAAGTTGCGGGGGTGCCAGCCGTCCAAAAAAGTAAATTCCTGCTATCACTTCACTTATTGGTCACCCTCCTCTTGGCTGCTGCTTCTGCCTTCGCCCAGCAACCTTCCGTCTGGCCTTTTCCGCCGCTCCCTGCTGTTCCGGCAGGAACAAATCCGGCGGCGTATCCCATGCCAAGGATGGATTGGTTTAAGCGCGTGTCGCTCAACAACGAAAACGCCAAAAAGGAGGGTGACGCCATCCAGCTTATTTTCGACGGTGACTCCATTACCGATTTCTGGGCAGGTAGGGGAAAGGCGATCTGGACTGAACGGTATGGTAACTATCACGCTTTCAATTTCGGCATTGCCTCAGACCGCACAGAACACGTTCTCTGGCGGCTTTCGCAGGGCCAGGTGGATGGCCTTCATCCCAAGCTGATCGTCCTCTTGATCGGAGCGAACAATGTTTTCGCCAACCCCCCCGAGCAAATTGCGGAAGGTGTGAAAGCGATTGTTGCGGATTACCGAAAGCGGTGCCCCAACAGCTCGATTCTCCTCCAGGGCATCTTTCCAAGTGGTGCCAGTTCCACGAGTCCCCGCCGCGCTCCGACTAAAACGGTCAACGATATTATCTGCAAATTGGCCGATGGCAAAAAAGTGATTTATATTGATTTTGGCGAGAAATTCCTGAGTCCCGACGGCTCACTGAGCGCGGAAATCATGCCCGACTTCCTGCACCCTTCGACCAAGGGTTATCAGATCTGGGCGGACGCGATCCAGCCAATCATTGATCAACAGCTTGGGGCGAAATAGCGCCAAAGTGCTTTCAATCAAAAAGCGAATTTTCACCAGTGACCGGCTGAATTCGCAGGGAAAATCCCTATTTAACCAAAGAAACATCATGCGTTGCAGTGCTAGAAATTGGGGAAGAATCGCAGGGCTGGCCTTTACCGCAGGGGTGATGGCGCTCGCCGTTCAGGTTAATGCCGCGCAGAACAAAACAGCGCAAGCGCCAGAAGCCACCGCAAAAGGGATTAGCGACGCAGACGCGCGTTTCTCGTTTCTGACGCCATGGGACGATGCGAAGGCGAACTTCGTGGACGTCAGCAGTCTCAACAACGGCCCGGCCGGATCGCACGGGTTTATTGTCGTTAAGGACGGCCATTTTGTCGAAAGCAATACCGGCCGTCGGGTGCGCTTTCTGGGTGCCAATCTCTGTTTTGACGGATTGTATCCCGCGCATGAAGACGCGGAAAAAATTGCGGCCCATCTCGCCAAGTACGGCATGAATGCGGTGCGCTTCCACCACCAGGACACCACTTTCAAGTTTCCAGGGGTGGAAGGTCGCCTGTGGGATCCCAAGTATCCCGACAGCCGTCACATTGATGCCGGCCAACTGGAAAAGATGGACTACCTGGCGGCTCAACTCATAAAACGCGGCATTTACATTGATATGTGCCTGCACGTATCGCGTAAGTTCAAACCGGCGGACGGTTTTCCCGAAGGCGTGAGCAAAATCCCGTTCGACTTCGACAAGCGCGTTGACATTTTTGATTCGCAGATGATCGCCGTTGACAAGGAGTATTTCCGCGACCTGCTCACCCACGTTAATCCTTATACGGGCAAGACCTATGCCGCCGACCCCGGCCTCCTCAACGTGGAGATCAATAATGAAAATTCTCTGCTGGGCCTGTATGGCGAAACGCTGGGGATGGGCCTTTACGCATTGCCTGCTCCCTATCACAAAGAATTGACCGACCTGTGGAACGCTTGGCTCCTCAAAAAGTACGGAACAACGGCGAAGCTGGCCGCCGCGTGGGCTTCGGCCGACCAGACAACAGGCTCAAATCTATACCCGCCTTCAAACGATCCCGCCAAGTGGACTCTGGAAATCCAGCCGGGTAATGAGGCCACCATCAAGAGTGATGACGGCGGAGTGCGGGTGGATGTTCCCAAGGCAAGTGGCACGGACTGGCAGTTACGGTCATACCAAAAGGGGCTGGGCATCCTGGAGAATGGCAAGCGATACACCATCACCATGGAAATGAAGGCGGACACGGACTGCGTCCTGGGAGTCGGGGCCTATCTTGATGATCCGCTTCCTCCAAAGCAAATCCAACTCGGCCTGTTCGGGCGAGTGAATTTGACCACGCGATGGGTGACTCGCTCGTTGGAATTCAAAGCAATCAAGGCGCGGGATGGCCACAATCTCCTGCCAGTCCTGAACCTGGGCACAAGGACCGGCTCGACGTGGATTCGCAATATAACTCTCAAAGAAGGAACTGGTGGGTTCAGCCTTTCAACGGACCAGACACTGGAGGCTGGCACTGTGCTCCTGGATCCTTCCGGCAACCTTGCTCCGCGCGCGGATTGGCTTCAATTCTTGGCGGACACGGAAATGGCCTATGTCAACGATATGCGCTCTTATCTCCGTAAGGACCTGGGAGTAAAACAGTCCATCTTCTGCTCGCAGTTGGGCTACGGCGGTCTCTGGGCCAACTACCGCGAGGCGAGCAGCGATTACATTGACAACCACGGTTATTGGGAGTGCCGCAATTCCCTATCCGAAATTGTCAAGAACCAGCCCATGGTGCGGACGCTGGCTACCCGAAATACCTTGAGCCGAATGGCCATGGACATGAACGCAGGTCAGCCGGTGTCCGTTACGGAATTCAACCATTGTTTCCCGAACGAGTTCCGGGCGGAGATGATGCCGGGCTATGCGTCCTTGGCCGCGTTTCAGGATTGGGACGCCATTTTCGTCTTCTGCCACCAGAGCTACGGAGCCAAAGGGGCGAAAAACGGCCAAAACGATCGGATGCGGTTTCCATTGGAAGCGTCCGCTGACCCTGCCGTTTGGGGCTTCATGCCGTCTGCGGCAATGATGTTCCGCAGCGGGCTGGTGCCAGTCGCCCCCACCGAACGAATCCTGGCCATGCCTGCCAAGTTCCCCGCCGATAAAGTGGCGAAAGGACTTACCATCGCCAAAGCATGGCAGGATAAAGGCGTGGTCCTCCTGGACGCGTTCAAATACCGCCTGCGACTGGGGATCGGTTTGCCGGACGTGCTCCCCAACCCAAGTGCCCCTGAGGGCGTCCTCAAGGTGGAGGTCACAGACCCGCAGACGGCCCGGTATGTGGTGGACGCTCCGGCTGCAAAATCGGTTCACGGGTTTGTGGGCGGACAAACCGTGTCCTTCTGCGGTGCCACGGTTGTGTTCGGTCAACTCACACACAATTTCGGGGCTCTGACGCTGGTAGCGATGGATTCCAAGCCGCTGGCGCAGTCCTCCCGGATCCTGCTAACCATGGTGACCCACACGCAAAACAAAGGCCAGACGTGGAACGAAGCGCATTCGATGTTAGCCAAGGTTGGTGATGGTCCGCCCCAGGTGGACGCAGCGTCGGCAACCGTCTCCATTGCCGCCGACGGCCCCCGCAAGGTATTCACCCTGGACGGCTCTGGAGAAAAGCAGGACCCTGTTCAATCGGCCTTTAAGAACGGGCAAGTTTCCTTCGCCATCACGCCCGCTCAGAAAAGCATCTGGTTTGCCATCACCAAACCTTAAACACTGCCATGACACCGGTCGGCGATTTCAAGGTGAGAATTCCCCGAAACCAGATTTCGCTCTTTGAACTCATAATCCGGTTTGGATGCGGGAGGTACCGCCATCCACATGCCGAGCAGGGCCGAAAATTCGCCCTTGATCCGCAGCCTGGGATGGCCGGAAAAACAGACGTGGAAACAGGCTGGACAAAGGCCGTCCGTTGCGATTATGTTTTCACCGTATGCAAGACGTAAAGCCATTATACGATGCCATTGTGACCGGCGACGCTAAGGCCGCCCGGAGTTTCACTGAAACTGCCATTGCCGCAAACTGGGACCCCATCCGACTCGTCAACGAGGCCATGATTCCCGCCATGGATGAAGTGGGACGCCGTTTCGGCTGCAACGAATATTTCGTGCCGGAATTGTTGCTTGCCGCCCGCGCGATGAAGGGCTCGCTGGAGCTGATCCGCCCGCTCCTGATCGCCAGCGGTGTCCAACCGATTGGCCGCGTGGCCATCGGCACCGTCAAAGGTGACCTGCATGACATCGGCAAGAATCTCGTGGCCGCCATGTTCGAGGGCGGCGGCTTTGAGGTCATTGATCTCGGCGTGAATGTGCCGCCCGAAAAATTCATTGAGGCGGTCAAAAACAAAAACGCCAATATCGTCGCCATGTCCGCGTTGCTGACCACCACCATGCCGTCCATGAAGAGCACTATTGACGCCTTCAAACAGGCCGGCCTGCGCGACCAGGTGAAGTTTCTGATCGGCGGCGCGCCCATCACGCAAAAGTACGCGGATGAAATCGGCGCCGACGGCTACAGCGACAACGCGGTGGGCGCGGTGGCGCTGGCCAAGAAAGCGCTTGGTAAATAAGGCGCGCGCACCCAAAACGCCGAATCATCGTTTTCCATTTTTGCCATGCATCCAGTGCTTGACTCGCTGCTCGCCCAAGGCCCCGTGCTTACTGACGGTGCATGGGGTACCCAATTACAGGCTCGCGGACTCGCCGTGGGCGATTTTCCGGACGCTTGGAATTTATCCCGCCCGGACAAGGTGGGCGAAGTTGCCAAGGCGTATGTGGACGCCGGCAGCCGGGTCATTCTGACCAACACCTTTGGCGCGAATGCCATCCGGCTCGGTGAAAATCAACTGGCGGATAAAATGGCGGAGATCAACCGGCGCGGCGTGGAAATCTCCAAACAAGCCGCCGCTGGCAAAGCCCTGGTGTTTGCCTCGATCGGGCCGACCGGCAAGCTGCTGATGAGCGGGGAAATTACCGAAGAGGAATTGCTGAAAGCCTTTGCGGAACAAGCCGCAGCCATGGCCGAGGGGGGCGCGGACGCTCTGGTGGTGGAAACCATGGGTGATCTTCTGGAAGCTCAAACCGCCGTTATTGCTGCGAAGCGCACCGGGCTGCCGGTGGTAGCGTGCATGGTCTATGATGCCGGCAAAGACAAGGATCGCACGATGATGGGCGTCACGCCCGAACAAGCCGCCAAGGGTTTGGCGGAGGCGGGTGCGGATGTCATTGGCGCGAATTGTGGTCAGGGAATTGCCGGGTTTGTGGCCATCTGCCGCCGCTTGAAAGCCGCAACGGACAAACCCATTTGGATCAAAGCCAATGCCGGTCTGCCGGAAATGGTGGACGGCAAAACCATATATCGCACCACGCCCGCCGAGTTTATTTCGTATCTACCCGCCTTGATGCAGGCCGGTGCCGCGTTTGTTGGCGGCTGCTGCGGGACCAGTCCGGACTTCATCCGTGCGGCCCGCCAGCAACTCAACGCCCGATGATTTCTTCATTGAGGCACGTGCGTTCCAATGGCTAATCCAGCCGCTGATAAACTGGTCCGTTGGCTGCCGGTGGGCATACTGGTCACCGGCGGTGTAATTTTATTGTTCGGTCTTCACGCCAACCGGCACGGTTTGAGCGAACGGGCGCCGGGTGCCGACTTGGTGGAAACCACGAACGGCCCGGCTGGTATCGGAAAATGGGAGGGCAAAGTCGTCACGGGTACCGGTGTCGCCTCCAAGCTGGCCGGCGAGTGGCCACGGTTTCGCGGTCTCCAAGGGAATGGTATAAGTCCCGAGTCCACCCCGCTCCTAAAAGCCTGGCCTGCCGGTGGCCCCAAGCAACTGTGGAAAGTGGACGTGGGTGAAGGGTTCGCGGCAGCAGCGGTTTCAAAGGGCCGGGTGTACGTCATGGATTACGACCGGGCCAACCAGTCCGATGCCTTGCGCTGTCTCTCCCTGGATGATGGCGCGGAAATCTGGCGCTACACGTATCCCTCAAAGGTCAAGCGCAACCATGGCATGTCGCGCACCATCCCCTTTGTGGCGGACCAATACCTCATCGCGCTGAGCCCCAAATGCCAGGTGCTCTGCGCCGATCCGGTGCGTGGGGAACTGAAATGGAAAATGGATTTGGTCCGGGAATTCAATGTGGAGGTCCCGCCTTGGTACGCCGGCCAGAATCCGTTCGTGGAAAATAACCGGCTTATTTTGGGCACCGGCGGAGACGCCTTGCTGGTGGCGGTGGATTGCCTTACCGGCAAAGTCCTCTGGAAATCGCCCAACCCAAACAAATGGCAGATGACCCATTCCTCGATCGCAACGCTGGAGTTCGCCGGGCGCAAGCAGTACGTGTATTGCGGCAGCGGTGGCGTGGCGGGTGTCTCGGCGGACGATGGCACGATCCTTTGGGAATACCTGGATTGGAAAATCAGCATCGCCAATATTGCCACGCCGGTGCCGGTCGGAGACGGACGCATCTTCTTTTGCGGCGGTTATAATGCCGGCAGCGCGATGATTCAGCTCAAGGAGCAGGCGGGAAAAATTACTGTGGAAACGTTGTTCCGCCTCAAGCCCGCGATTTTTGGTTCCACCCAGCAGACCCCGATTCTCCACAAAAAGCACCTTTTTGGCGTGCGCCCGGATGGACAATTGGTGTGTCTCGATTTGAATGGCAAATCGGTTTGGGAAAGCGGCCCCACCCGTCGGTTTGGCAGTGCTCCGTATCTGATCGCCCAGGATATGATTTACGTGCTGGACGATGACGGCACGCTCACGTTGGTTGAAGCCGCGCTGGATGGTTACAAGGAACTGGTCCGCGCCAAGGTGCTCGAAGGACCGGATGCCTGGGGGCCTATCGCCCTGGCAGGCGGACGGTTGATTGTCCGTGACAACAATAAAATGGCCTGTCTGGACGTTGGGGCGAAGTGAACAATAAAAAGTCCGTGGGGGTTACCCACGGACATTGCTCGGAAATATGGAACGCGTTATTTGGCGCCCTGATCAATCCACGCGCGCAGGAGACCCACTTCGTCTTTGGTAAACGGATCCGCCTTGCCTTTGGGTGGCATGTTCTGGTCTTTATCTTTGCACACCCCGGCTGCGCATTGCACGATTTTGCTGGTCTCGCTCTGGCCCGGAGTGATCACCTTCTTGCGGCTCTTCAAAAGCTGGTCCAGCGCATCCAGGCGCACGCCCGCCTTGGCCTTCTCCGCATTATGGCATTTGACGCAGGAACGCTCGAACAATGGTTTAATGTCCGTGGCATAGGTGACCCCGGATTTGTTCGCTGGCGGGGGGAGTTCCGCAGCCGACACAGCCAACGCGGTCAGCGTGATGGCCGCGCATCCCAGGAATAGAGCCCAATTTGTTTTCATAGTTTTATTTAAAATGACAGGGATGGTGAGTAACCATCCCTGTGTCGCGTTCAAACTAGATGCAAAATCATTTTTTGCAAGTACCCGGTTATTTTACTTTCTTCACCTTTTCCCAACGATCGGTCTTGGCGGACTTGAGCACGGCGTCGCAGACATATTGGGTTTCCAGCGCCTCTTTAAAGGTGGGGCTGGCCGGTTTGCCGCTGGCCACGCCTTGCAGGAAATCCGCCAGTTGATGCACAAAGCTGTGCTCGAAGCCGATGATCAGGCCAGGGACCCACCACTTGTCCATGTACGGATGCTCGCCGCCATGATCGGTGACGTGGATGGACCGCCAGCCGCGCAGCTTGCTCTCGTCCTTGTGACTGAACCATTGCAGGCGGTGCGGGTCGTGCAAATCCCAGGCGATGGAGCCAAATTCGCCGTTGATTTCAAAGGTGTTGAGCGCCTTGTGTCCGCGCGCGTAACGCGTGGATTCAAACGTGGCCAGCGAGCCGTTGCTGAACCGGGCCAGAAACGCGCAGGCATCATCAATGCCCACCTTCTCCATCTTGCCAGTAAGTTGGTGCATGCGCTCTTTGACGAAGGTTTCCGTCATGGCGGTGACCTTATCTATGCTGCCATTCAGCCACAGCGCGGTATCAATGCAGTGGGCCAGCAAATCGCCGGTGACGCCGCTGCCCGCCGCTTTCACATCCAGCCGCCAGAGCGCATCGCCACCCTGCGGCACATCCTTGGAGATGGTCCAGTCCTGGAGGAATTTGGCGCGGTAATGGAAGATTTTCCCGAGGCGTCCCTCATCAATCAGTTGCTTGGCCAGCGTGACCGCCGGGATGCGCCGATAATTGAACGATATCAGATTGGGCACGCCCGCCTTTTCGACGGCTTTGACCATCGTTTCCGCTTCCTTGCCGTTCCGGGCCAGCGGTTTTTCGCAGATGATCATCTTGCCGGCCTTGGCGGCGGCAATGGCGACTTCGGCGTGCAGGTTGTTGGGCAGGCAGATGTCCACCAGATCAATGTCCTTGCGCGCCAGGAGTTTGTGATAATCGGTCTCGAACGATTCAAAACCCCAGCGTTCCGCAAAAGCCATAGCCTTTTCCCCATTGAAATCGCAAATCGCCTTCAAGACCGGCTGATATTCCAGGTCGAAGAAGTTCCAGACTTTGCGATGCGCGTTGGTGTGCGTGCGGCCCATGAAGCCGCACCCGATGACTGCTACGTTGAGTTTTTTCATAAGCTTTATTCGTTTGATCAGGCTTTCCATCCGTGGTTGTCGCGCACCTGGATCATCGCCGCGAGGATGTCGTTCCAGGTTTGCGGTTTCATCATCACATCATTCGGGAACATGCAGCCATCCCAGCAGATGTGCTTGAATTTCTTTGTCACTTTGCCGCTGTCATCCCGCATCCAATAGCCCGCGTCGCGCGCGATGTTCAGCTTGCCGTTGGGGTCCGTCGCCAGGCAATGGCGTCCGGTCTTGTCATGCGAGCCGCTGCCCTTGACCGTGGCGTCGTTTTGCGCCACGTGGAAATCAATCGTCCAAGGACGTAGCGCCTTGGTGAGCTTTTTCATCCCGGCGTGGAACTGGCTGGGGTCCCAGGAAAACTTCTCCGGCACCAGACGGTGTTCGGGGGCATTGTAGCCCAGCATGTAAAGCAGCGTGTGGGCCATGTCAGCCTGGAAACCCAGCAGCTTAGGCTGGTTCACCCCTTCGAGCACTTGCAGCATGTATTTCCACGAATGCATGGAGCCCCAGCAAATTTCGCCTTCTGCGGCGAGCTTCTCGCCGAAGCCTTTGGCGACCTTCGCGGCTTCTTTGAAGGTTTCAATGATGCGTTTGGTGTTGCCCTTGGGGTCCTTGTCCCAATCGGTGACGCTGGAGGCGGTGTCAATGCGCACCACGCCGTGCGGGCGGATGCCCAGTTCGCGCAGTTTGGCGGCGATACGGCAGCCTTTCTTGACCTGCCCGACAAATTTCTGCCGGTCTTCCGCGCCGCCCATGGCCGCGCCGCCGCCGGTGGGCGGCCAGATGGGGGCCACCACCGAGCCGACCACCAAATTCTTGGCGGCGATTTTGTCCGCGATCTTTTTCAGATCATCGTCCGAGGAATCAATATTGATATGCGGCTCGAATAGGAAAATATCCACGCCATCGAACTTGATCCCGTCGACCTCGGCGGCGGCGGTCAGGTTCAGCATGGTATCCAGATCAATGCAGGGTTCGGCGCCGGGGCTGCCTTTGCCCACCAGGCCGGGCCACATTGCGTTGTGTAATTTGGGATAATTATTGGGGTGAATGCTCATAACGTTGTCTCGCAAATGCAAAGCCCGGCGTTAGCCTTGCCAGGCAAGACCCGCAGACCTTTTTGGCTGGGACTCGTTTGCATCATGCTATTGTGCTGAGCACCTTATCCATCCGTAGCCGCCCGCGCAATAATAATTTGGCCCGGCTTACAATAATCAGCAGGGCTGCATCAAGCGCGTTGGTGCGTTACGAATACTACGAGGTGGGCAGGGTCTGTGGTTCCGTACCCCCTCACCTCTTTCCTCTCCCTCGGGGAGAGGATTTTCATTATCCGGCTGAGGGAGCAGGCATAATCGCTTTACTTTATTCCGGGTGATTCCGCTGCACTGGGAACACCCGAACCGCCGCTTCCAGCTTGAACCAAACCGAGCTTGATGCAGCCCTGTGGGGCAGGTGATTGGGGGTGGGAGAGCACCAGAAAGCACCCGCGAGCACCCAAAAGCACTCAAAATGAAAATTTTGCAGTTGTTCCTCATGCACCGGTGAGTTTCCTAACGTAAATTTGCGGGGAGCGGCTGGCGACGAGATAGCGCAGGGCGTCGGCGGCATCATCCCCACCGGTCCCTTCCTCGTTGACATTGGTTTTGAGGACATCGCCGGGGCGGTCCGGGTCGTGCTGCACATAGGGCAGGCAGGCGAGCAAGTGCTGGCAGCGTTTATGGATGAAGAGGGTGGGTGGAATGCCGTGATCGGGATCGCCCAAGCGGTCCAGGATGGCAGACCAGCCGGCCATCCGGTCCATGTAGGCGGGGCGCAGATTCAGGCCGTGTTTGCGGTATTGTTCGGCGGTGGATTCGCCGTTACTTTCGCGACTGAACAGGTCCGCACCGGCCACGAACCAGGAAAGGAGTTTTTTCTGGCCCCGGCACCAAAGCATTTCCCGCGCCTGGCAATGCTCCGGGTATTGAGCCAGGAGGCTTTCCCGCAAATGATCTTCGCTGAGATAGATGCCGTGTTGGGCGATCATGGCTTTGATAGCCTGTGCCTGCCGTTTGGCAATCCAAAGACGCTCGGCGAGTTCGTCCAGCACATACAGGTTATCAGCATGGTCAAAACCGCCCAGCAGGACGACGTTACGGTGAGTGTAGCCGTAGTCCATGGCGGCAAACCATTTGACGATGAGGGATTCCTTGAACTGGTCGTCGAGGATGTGCACCTCGGGACGAAAGTTTTTGAAGTACTGACCGGCGGAAATGTCCCACTGGCCCTGATACCAAGCCGCATACTGCCAGCCAGTGCGGCTGGCCAGATGAACTTTGTATTCCGGGTTAATAAAGGCGTTGTCGTCCACGCGGGCCGGAATGAAGCGGGTAGCGGATTCGGTGCCGCACTTGGAAGGCACGATAAACTTCTCGTAGTACCACTGGTGGCCGATACCGCCGGGATTGGTGGTGGAATACATGCGCGGATGCCAGTTAGGCTTGGAGGTGCGGCAGCAGGAGGAGATGTCCTCGTACTTGCGCAGGGTAAGCTGGGTGGCCTCCTCGATGGCGATGACGTCATATTCCAAGCCAAGATAGGCATCAATGTCCTTCTCGCACTGGTAATGGCCGAGGACAATGCGGGAGCCGTTGGCAAAGGTGAGCAGGCCACGGGAGGCGTTGAATTCGTGGGGTAACCGATGGAAGAGCCGCCGGCGGAGATCTTCAAAGTTTTCGAGGTTGGATTTGCCGACCTTGCGGAGCAGCAGGCATTTGAGGCCGGGGATGCGCTGGCAGTCGTCGGCCCCGAGCTGGGCGAGGAGCCAGTGGGATTTGCCGCCGCCGCGCGCGCCGCCGTAGCCAATGGCCTTGGGGCCACCGGGTTGATCGCAGAGCCGGGCGGCGGCACTGGCGGCGAGCTGCCGGGTCTGGAGGACGATGCCGGCCTTGGCGAAGTTTAGGAGCTGATCCTTGGGACAGCCTTGCTGCAAGCCGAGCTGGAACACCTGTTTCAGCTTGGCTTGGGCAGCGGGAGCGAGGGATTGGGGATTCATAATTTTAGTAATCAGTAATCAGTAATCAGTAATCAGTAATCAGTAATCAGTTATCAGTTATCAGTTATCAGTTATCAGTTATCAGTTATCAGTTATCAGTGACCAGTGATCAGTGACCAGTGATCAGTGATCAGTGATCAGTGATCAGTGATCAGTGATCAGTGATCAGTGATCAGGGCGTTGCACTTTTTTACACCTTTTTGCACTTTTCTGCACTATTTTGCACCAGTTTTGGCAGGGCTTTCGGCGCAGGCTTGATCGAGGAGGGCCGTGAGTTGATCACCCAGGCTATTCGCCAATGCGGCAGGGTCCTCGGCGACACTGCGGGCGGCTTGCTGGCCAATTCGGGAAGCGACTTCCAGCGCTTTGCAGGCGTCTGCAAAACTCATCAGGTCCACGTCGCCGTCCACCATGCGTTCAAGATAGCGCTCGGCGGCATCGAGCATGGCTTCGGCCACGGCGTATTGGCGGTCGCGGAACGCCTTGGCGCGGGCGGCGGCATCGAGGCAATCCTCGCGGTGGGTGGTAATTTCGGTTTCGGTGTATTGTTCCGCACACTGAGCGGCGTGGGTTTTGATGCGACCGCGCCAATCGAACTCAAGCGCCCAGCCTTTGACGGTGCGCAGGGAAGCGCCGATTTTATCAGCCACCGCCGCATAGCGGCGTTGGGGGCCGAGTTCCAGGTAAACGCGGAAGGCCTCGGCGGCACGGGCGGATTCGCCAGCCGGACGGGCGGGTTGAGCGATGGGCTCCGGGTTCAGGGAGCCGGGTGTCGGTAACGGATCATTCATATAATGCCTTTCATCTATGCAAAGTTTCGTTTTGCACCACCCAGACTAACACGTTTTTTGAGGCCGCCAGGAGAGGGAGCAACGCGGGTGCGGCGAATTGCGGGTAGGTGCAGGTGGATTCGCGAAGGTGCGCGAGGAGGACGTATGGATTTTAATAAAAAAGTATTTGACAGGGTTTTGGCGGGCGGTGAGCCGGTGCCAAGCAGCCAGTGACCGAGAAACCAGTGATCAGTTATCAATAAACAGTGATCAGTTATCAGTAAACAGTGATCAGTGACCATTGCAAATTTGGGAACCGAACCAGGCACCGTCGCCAGGGTGCCGGGCGTTGTTTTATCATCAGTCATATATTACCTTTCATTTACGCAAAGTTTTTCTTTGCAATAACCACGGTAACACATTTTTTAAGACAGCCAGGAGCGGGAGCAACCCAGACGCAGCAAATTGCAGTCCGGCGCAACATGACGCAACGTGGTGAAACAATATGAACATCAAATATTTTTAAAATAGTATTTGACAGGTTTTTTGGGGAACTCGAAGTTGAGATAAAGCAGAGAAGAAAGGGAAACCATGGCAAAAAGATAAGCTGGCAAAAATATGGGGAACAAATTCATTTTGCAGAAAGATGAACTGGCAGAAAAATGAAGACTGGGAAATAGAAAGCCGGGGAGCGGATTTTGCAAAAAAATGCCGTCGCATGCAAACGGAGGATGGACGGAATGGGGCATTGCAAATTGAAAATTGTAAATTTCAAATTGGAGGGCCGAGCGGATGGGAGTTATGGGACGGATGGCCTACCGCAACGCAACAAGTGAAGGCAGAAAATGCGCTAAAAAGCAAAGTCCAGCTAACAATAAACGAAAGGAAAAACCAGATAAAACCACTGATTGCTATAATGCTCCTTCTCGATTCAAAAGGAGGCATCATGAAAACAGGAAATCCTATGAATGCCCCCCTAAATCTAAAACGACCTTCAGGTGTTTGAGCAGAAAATCGAACAGCAGTTTGTTGTGCCTCCACTGAGCCGCCGAGATATTCAGGGGGGCGGAACCGTCTCCCGGAGTACTGTCCCGATCAACCGTCTGCTCATTTTCGTCCCCTTCCAGTTTGCAGCCCCGCGCCAGCCTGATTTATGCGCTTGCTTCGCCTCCGCGATGGGGTTAAGCTCCGCATATGAATGCAAAACGTGAAAAGAAACGCAGGCGGGCCAAAACCAATGCTCCCTTACCGCAACGCGACAAGTGAAAGCATCCAATGTGCCAAAAAGCAAATTCCTATCAGTGACCAGCCAAAGAGCGCGACTTTTGGGCTCTCCAAGGCTTTTGTTCCATTCCTGCGCCTTGCATTATTAAGGTTCCTTCTTTACTGTTTGCCCATGGCCATTCATCACCCGGTCATGCGTTCAGGTCACATGGACTTGGTTTTCAATGGCAGAGCGGGATTTCACACGTCATAAGCGATTACCAGATGCCATGACCGCAAACATTCATCGCGCCAAGCCAGCCCCCCGCGCCAAACGGTCCGCCGCCCGGACCCGCCGAAATGCTCGGTCTGTGCCACCGCCTCCTGTGAAGATCGGCTCCTGGGAATACATGTTCCGCATGCTGACGGTTTTCCAGCGAACTCACCAGCATTGCAACGTGCCCTTTGAGGAGCGTCCGGGCAGTCTGGGCCGTTGGCTTCACGACCAAATTGCCGATGCCAAGGCCAGCCGACTGCCACTGAAGCGATGCCAGCGCCTCGCCACCTTGGGCGTCGTGTTGGACATCGCGCTCTCCCCCTCACCCCAGCATCTGCACTTGGAGGTTCTCTGGGAAAAGCGCTTCACGGAACTCCTGGCGTACCAGAAGCGGTTTGGCCACACCTGCGTTCCCTCCAAGTGGAGCGAGAACCCGGCCCTGGGCGCCTGGGTGCATTGCCAGCGTGCCTACCGTAAGAAGAACCTGCTCGCCGCCAACCGCATCGCCCAACTCAGCCAAATCGGGTTCGCGTGGTCCGCCCCTGACCGCTTAAACCCCATGCGTGAGGAAAACCGGGATAAACTCTGGCGCCACATGTTCGACCAACTCCAGCGCTTTCGGCAAGGCCACGGCCATTGCCGGGTGCCCTCCGATTGGCCCGAGAATCCGGGGCTGGGCCAGTGGGTCCAGAGTCAGCGACTCGCAAACCGCAAAGGCCGGTTGCGACCCGACCGCAAAGCGCTCCTCGAAGGCTGTGGCTTTGCCTGGCAGGACGATAACCATGTCAGCAACGAACGCTGGCAGCGTCAGTTCGATGCCCTCCTTGCCTTCAAGGCTCGGTTTGCCCATACCCTGGTGCCTTCCAACTGGGCCGAGAACAATTCCTTGGGCGCTTGGGTCTATATCCAGCGGGCTTACCGCCGGAAAAATTTGCTTAGCCCCGACCGCATCGCCCGCCTCGACGCCATCGGGTTCACCTGGAGCGGTCCCGGCCGCCTCGGGCCGGCACGAACCGAGGATTACCGGCTGCGTTGGGAATTAAAATTTGAACAACTCCGCCAATTTAAGGAATCCCACGGACACTGCCAGCCCGCCGCATCCATTTTGAAGGAGCGCTCCCTGGCTGATTGGGTTAAAACCCAGCGCGCCGCTCAGCGCGCCGGCCGACTTGATCCCGCTCACAAGGAGCGCCTCGACGCCATCGGGTTCTCCTGGAGCGTCCCCGGCCGCCTCGGGCCGGAACGAACTGAGGATTACCGGCTGCGTTGGGAATTAAAATTTGAACAGCTCCGCCAATTTAAGGAATCCCACGGACACTGCCGGCCCGCCGCATCCATTTTGGAGGATCGCTCCCTGGCTGATTGGGTTCAAACCCAGCGCGCCGTCCAGCGGGCTGGCCGACTTGATCCCGCTCGCAAGGAGCGCCTCGACGCCCTTGGCTTCGACTGGAAACCAGCCCCGGGCGGCAGAGTTGTCGGCCTTACGCCCGCAGAACACGCCCGGTTGTCCGAATTGCACCACGCTCAGCGCGAACGGCTATGGGGGCAGCGGCTGGCCGAACTGGCCGCCTTCCGTGAACAGCACGGACACATCTGCGTCCCCGCAGAGTCGCCGTTGGGGACCTGGCTCGCCCAACAGCGCAAAGCCGCTTCCCGAGACCAACTCGTGGCGGAGAAACGCCAGCGCCTGGCCAACCTGGGCGTGAACTGGCTGCCCCTCGAATCCACGTGGGAGCGCCACTTCCAAAACCTCTGCGATTTTCATCGTCAACACGGCCACTTTCACGTGCCCAGCGGCTACGCTCCCGATCCCGATCTGTACGATTGGCAGTACCGCCAGCGCTATCTCCATCGTCATGGCAGCCTGCGTGAAGACCGGAAGCAGAAATTTGAGGCCCTGGGCTGGACCTCGAGTCCGGGGCCAGACTCTGATCACGAGGCGAAGTGGGAAAAGCGTTTCGCCGAACTCCTCGCCTTCAAAGAGCGCCATGGCCATTTCCGGGTCGCCACTCGTCATGGCAGAACGTCGCTGGGTATTTGGCTTGGCAACCAGCGCCAGCTAGCCGCCCAAGGCAAGCTCTCCCCCGACCGCCGCGAACGCCTCGTGGCTGCCGGCGTGCAATTCGGGCGCTTTGCCCCGGACAAGTGGCAGTCGCGTTACGAACAACTCGTCGCTTTCATCGCCCGGCATGGTCACTGTCATGTGCCGTGCGACGACCTGGCTCTCGGCAAACTTTTCAACTGGATCTCCGTCCAGCGCACGGTTAAGCGCCTTGGTAAACTTGGCCCCGAGCGCCTCCGGATGCTCGAAGCCATTGGCTTCGAATGGAACACCAGCGCCACGCGCATTAACCCTGGCAAGCTCGCCCACTGGGAGCGCATGTATGCCGCCTTGGTTGAATACCAGAGACAGCACGGCCATACGCTCGTTCCTTTTGATTGCGAGGTACCTGCTCCGGTCGGGGCCGCGGCGCCTGCCAGCCCCCTGCAACTGGGCCGCTGGGTTGCGATGCAGCGCCAGGCTTTCGGACTAGGTAAAATTAAACCCGAGCGCCAGCGCCGGCTTAATGACCTGGGTTTTGTTTGGAATACCCTTGAGGCGGGATGGAAATTAAACCTCCAGGCGTTGCAAACCTTCCGCCGCGACCATGGCCACTGTCAGGTCTCCCAACGGTTGAACCCGGAACTCGCCGTCTGGGTCTTCACCCTCCGTCAGCAGCGCAAAGACGGCAAACTTTCGGCGGAGCGGATACGCCAGCTCGACGAGCTGGGCTTTGCTTGGCAGGCCCGCAATCTGCGATGGGAACACCGCTTTGCCGAACTGCTCCACTACCAGCAAACCAATGGCCACTGCAATGTGCCGGCCCAATGGAAGCCAAACCCCGCGCTGGCCGGCTGGGTCGATCGACAGCGACAGGGGCACGCGCGCGGCACCCTTGGCGCCGAGTTCACCCAGCGGCTCGAAGCCATTGGGTTTAGTTGGAAACGCTCCTTCCGTCACAACCCGGAGGCCGACGCCCGCTGGGAAAAAGAATTCCAAGCGTTGGCGAATTACCAGCGCCGCCACGGCTCCCTCCGCGTGCCCCGCCTGTCACCGAAGTATTCCGCCTTGGCCCGCTGGATCTATTGCCAGCGCCGGATCTACCGCCAGAAACTATTGCGCCCCGACCGCCAGCGCCGTCTCGAAACCATTGGCTTCTTCGCCGCCCCCGCTCCCGCCGCCTAGTGAGCCCCTCACGCCCCAGCCTCCGCCGGAACTTTTTTCTTGCTCGCTGAGTCCGCGTCACTTGGGGTATGGTTTCCCATATGTACTAAACTTACCGCAACGCGACAAGTGAAGGCAGAAAATGCGCTAAAAAGCAAATTCCTATCAGTTGCGACCACTGCTACAGGGTGGTGGGACCAGGCACGCAGCCTGCCGCCAACCGTCTGCTCTTTTTGCCTACCTCCAGCCTGCTTTATGCGCTTGCTTCGCCTCCGCGATGGGGTTAACCTCTGTATATGAATACAAAACGTGAAAAGAAACGCAGGCGGGCCAAAACCAATGCTCCTTTACCGCAACGCGACAAGTGAAAGCATCAAACGTGCCAAAAAGCAAATTCCTATCAGTTTATGGCTCAGTCTCCCACAGATTTATTCATAAGTGAACTTCGTAAGGTCACCAGCGACGGATATTTGTCCGGCGATGAAGTCTGGCAGCTGGCTAAATGGCTGAATGAACATTCCGATGCCATGAAAGTTTGGCCTGGGAGCCTCTTTGTGGAACCCCTGAACGAAGCGTTTGCGGATGGCATTCTTGACAACGATGAAATGGTTCGTATCGGTACGCTAATACGGGAGGTGGAGCGTGAATGGTCACTTCAGTCCGCCCCCGTCCAAGAGGACACTTCGCTCGTTACCGAGGAAACCGAAATATCGGTACTCGAACTGCCCGTCATCGATAGTTCGGTAATGGTCCCATCAAGCAGCCGCCCCATTTCATATAAAGTCGATTTATTTGACAATTCCTGCACCTGTGAAGATTGGCGCAAAAACCGATCAGAAATCCCGGTAAACAACTTGAACCGTTGCTGCAAGCACATTGCGCAAGGCCTGCTTGAGGTCGAAGCTAAAGGTGTCTTCCTCATGCCCGATTACCTGCGTGCCATCGCCGAGGAGTGTGTCCAACGAGATCGCGGCATTAACCCCCGCAGCCAATGGGTCGTGATTAATCTTCCCGAATACAGGAAGGAAGACCCTGTGCTGGTGTCGTGGGATAATTCCCCTTGGTGCAACGTGTATGCCCCTGCGGGCGTCAATTATGAACGCTACGGTTACAATTGCTCGGAGGTCCGCTGGGCTTATGGCCTTGCTCCAAACCGAGGCCGTCGAATCGCACGGGCGATCCATCAATTGCTTAAACCCGCTGGCGACCTCGATTACAGAATTTCGAGCCAACAACTCTCTCCTGAGGAGCAGTCGGGCTTCCTTCATCAGTTCGGATTCGACACCTCGGACATGTCTCCCTTTGAGACTGAACTTTTATTCACGCGGGTATTACGCCCAGTCACAAACGCGATTTCAAAAACGTTTAAACATGTGCATGCAATCGAGGAGCGCCATAAGGAAACCCTTCAGAATGCGATTCTGCGCTCCGATTTCTGCCGTTCATTGCCAAGGTACGGTCCCTACTCCAAATGGGAAGAAATGGAAATTCCTGATCGGTCGCTGACGAAGGAAGAGCGCATGAAGATCACCGACCTCGCCTTCGGTGTGCTCCCGCCAGAAGTCTTCCTGGCATTGGAATCAAACGGCATCAAGAAATACAAAGCCGATTTGGACGTAAAATTGAAGGACAGTTACTGATAAGAATTTTGTGTTTTTTTAGCCATTGCTTTTATCAGTTGGGACCGATGGGACGCAGGGAGCTATGGGCGGGTGGTCACCATGCTTGAACAGGATGGGGCATTGCAAATTGAAAATTGTCAATTGCAAATTGGGGAGCCAAGACGGAAGACAGTAAACAGTGATCAGTCGGGGCTTGAAAGGTGGGACGGATTGAGGCATGAATGGAGTCGTAGCCCGATATTGATGAACGGGAATTCCCTGCCGCATGGGGCGGCCGGGCGTGGCATCCGGGTCGGGCATGAAAAGCGTATGAATCCTGAGATTCGTGAATTTATTGGGCGGTCGGCTTATTGCCAACGCGAAGTGCGCACGCTGGCAGGGATGTTGCCCGCAGACAATGCGGCGCTGGACGCTTTGATTGGAGAGACGGTTGTGACGAGCGATCAACGGGAGTTTCTGTTCCTTGTCATGGCCGCCTTGTCCGCCGGGCGGCCGGTGTCAGCACGGCATCTGGCGCTTGGGACGGTGCTGATCCCCGACCCGTGGACTTTGGGAGGCATCGTCACTCACATGCAGGGGGACATCGCCACACCACTGGTGGAGGCGGTGCGGAATGTGTTTTTACCGCCGAATATCGTGGCGAATGCGTTGTTCCTGGCGGCACACTGGCATGAGGAGCACAGCGGTGGAAAGCTGCCAGGGCCGCTGATCGGGGCGGCGCGCGTAGCGGTGCGGAACAAGACCAACGGGCAGGCGGACTGGGCACTGCTGCACGCGGTGGCATTGATCAGTGGGGATGAGGGACTGTACACGCTGGTTTTGGAAAATCGGGGTTTGAAGAAAGGTGACGCAACGCTGGAGGAATGGAATAAGGGGGTGAAAAAGCTGGGGGACAATACGCTCGATATCTGGCGCAGAGATCCGATCGGGCTGGTGCCGGAAAAGCATCAAGCGGAACTGGCGACCGCAAATACCATGCGGCGGGCGGTGTCGCGCATTGGCCGGAATGAACCCTGCCCCTGCGGGAGCGGGAAAAAGTACAAGCACTGCTGCATTGAAAAGGATCAGGAGCGCCTGCGGCACTCCACGGAAATCGCGGGGATGACCGAGGCGGAATTACACGCGAACCCGGAGCCGTTTTTAACGGCGGTCAGGATTGAACAATACCAAGGTCACGAAGTGGCCCGTTTCGACCCGCGCAAGATTGCGCCCGGCCTGCACGTTGATTTTCTGGCCAAGCTCTGCCGCTGCAAGTTGCTTGATGCCGTCGTGGAAGCGATGGAGAAACTTGGCTACCGCGATGAGCTCAAAGAGCCGTGGGAGCAGATTTCATTACGCGTGGCACGCGCGGGACGGAAGGACCTCGTGGAGCGGATGATGAAGTTGAATCCGGAAGGCGGGACGAAAACCCATGACGGCCACCTGCTGCTCATGATGGCAGAAGCCGACCCTGTGGCGCTGAACAATCATCTCATGGAGTCAGTCCAGCGAATGCTGGCCGATGACGAAGTCAAGGAACTTTCCAACTTTGCCTGGGCACTGCTTCAGTCGAGGCTCTGTCCACTGGGCATCCTGGTGGCGCGGAGCCTGATTCCCATTCTTCCCCAGCAGGATGCCGCCCGGCTGTTGACCGATATTTTGGTGGCGCGCGATTTATTGCTGCTACCACCGGACGAGCCGTTCAGCGACATCATGGACAAACGGTTTCTGGACCAGCGCCCGGATGAGGGCAAGGATGCCGAGGCATTGCGTGAAGCGCTACGGAAGCTCGACGCAAAGGTGCAGGAGGTGCAGCGGTACAAAGAATCTGTTCAGCGCCTGCAAAAGGAGGTGGCGCGCCGCGAGCAACTGGCAACGACTTCCGCCACGACGGTGATCGCGCCCAAAGCACCCGTGGACGCCAAGGCGCTGGAAGAATTGCGCCAGAAGGTGCAAACGCTCAAGTCATCACTCAAGGAGCGGCACCAGGAGCGGAATACATTACGGCAGGAATTGCAAAAAGCGCATACCGACTTGGATTCGTTACGCCAGAAAGCGGCAGCACCGGTTCCCGCTGGGAACGGGCCGGAAACGGATCGCGAAGAGGATTGGTTACTGCCGCAGGACGCGCCGGAAAACCAGCCGGTGCGGGTCATCGAGTTTCCGCGCAATTTTCAGGATTCATTGGCAAGTTTGCCACGCTCAGTCGCGCGGGGAACGTTGACGATGCTGGGTCGGCTGGCGGCGGGCGAGCCGGCGGCATTTGTGGGCGCGGTGCGACTCAAGGCGTGCCCGGGCATCATGCGGCATCGAATCGGGATTGATTTCCGGCTGTTGTTCCGGCTGCTGCCGGATCGGGTGCAGGTGGTGGATTTGATTCCCCGGCAGGATTTGGAGCGAAAGATCAAGACGCTGGTGTGATACGGAAAATCCGATTTTGCAGAAAGATGGAAAAAGGGACATGGCAGAAAAATTAGCTGGCAAAAATATTAGGACAGGATGGACAGGATGAACAGGATGGGGATTGCAAATTGTAAATTTCAAATTGGTGAGCCGAGACAGGCTGGAGGCGGGAGAACCAATGAGCACCGAAGGCCCGATTTTGCAGAAAAATGAAGACCGGGAATTTTAACCACGGATGACACGGATGGCACGGATAAGACCGAAGCGCGACATCCGAAAGAACTTTTGCAGGAAGATGGGGGAACCGGACATGGCAGAAAAATTAGCTGGCAAAAATATTAGGACAGGATGGACAGGATGAACAGGATGGGGATTGCAAATTGTAAATTTCAAATTGGGGAGCCGAGACAGGCTGGAGGCGGTAGAACCAACGAGCACCGGAGGCCCGATTTTGCAGAAAAATGAAGACCGGGAAATTTTAACCACGGATGACACGGATGGCACGGATAAGACGGAAGCGCGACATCCGAAAGAACTTTTGCAGGAAAATGGGGGAATCGGACATGGCAGAAAGATTAGCTGGCAAAAATATGGGGAACAGAGACGGAAGACAGTAAACAGTGATCAGTTATCAGTAAACAGTGAGCCGAGAGGATGGGACTGATGGGACGCAGGGGAGCTATGGGCGCGTGGTCACCGTGCTTGAACAGGATGGGGCATTGCAAATTGAAAATTGTAAATTTCAAATTGGGGAGGCAAATACGGAAGACAGTAAACAGTAATCAGTCGGGGCTTGAAAGGTAGGGTGGTTTGTGGCACGAATTGAAGCGTAGCCCGATATTGATGAACGGGAGTTCCCTGCCGCATGGGGCGGCTGGACGTAGCATCCGGGTCGGGTCGGAAAAGAGTATGAATCCTGAGATTCGTGAATTTATTGGGCGGTCGGATTATTGCCAAGGCGAAGTGCGCACGCTGGCAGGGATGTTGCCTGCGGACGATGCGGCGCTGGCGGCCAGACGCGTTTGAGGCCGCCAAGCGCGAGGCCGCCAACCTGCCACCCACTCTGAAAGTGCCGGTGAGTGCCGCGCGCATCGGCCCGCTGGCAATTGCGACAAACGCTGGAGAACTCTTCGTGGAGTGGGGGCTGTCCATAAAGAAGCGCTCGCCCTTTCCCCACACCATCGTGAGCGAACTCACCAACGACTGGGTCGGTTATGAACCCACAGCACAAGCCTTCGAGCACGAGGGGTACGAGACTCTAGCTGGCGTGGATTTTGTGTCACTTCAGGGAATCCAAATGCTGGTGGATACGTCGGTTGAGCTGCTGCAGCAACTGGCGGCCGAGGATCGCCAATGAGCGCGACCCAATGGCAGAACCGCCCTGCGTCAAGTCGGGGGTGGCGGTAACGTCCCCCAAAAACAAATGCTTATGAGTTCAACTTAGAAAAAGCAGTTTAACCACGGATGGACACGGATAAACACGGATTAAGAGGCCGTTACAAATGCCAAGGTGTTCGCCAAACGAGGGAACTGATCGTCGGGTTTTGAATCCGTGTTCATCGGTGTTTATCCGTGATTCTGTAGGGCAACTGCCGTTTTTAGGATGAATGATGAATCCGCGCAGTGGAAAAACCTCGCTTGCATAGCAAACTGAAAGGAGTAAATTGCCGCCATGAGCAGGACGGAAATTCTCGAAGAACTGCGCCGGATGCCTGAACCGGAGCGACGCGAACTCGTTGAAACCAGCGAAATGGAATTTGGTGATTTCGACGACACGCTCGCGCCGGAGCAAATCGCCGAACTTGACCGTCGTGCAGAAGACGCTTTGAAAAACCCCGGACGCGGCATCCCGTGGGAACAACTGCGGGACGAAACTCTGGCCAAATACAAGAAATGAGTTTTCGGGTCATCCATGATTCCGAAGCCGTGTTTGATTGAGGAGGCGGTGGCTTGGTATGTCGGTGTTGATGGCCAGGACTTTCTCGGGCTGCCCTTGCTCCTCCCGCAGCAAGGTCCAACGGCATAGGCTGACCAACGACTGTTCTGCCTTGTTGAGCTGCTTTAGTTCACCCGTCCAGGCGCCCTCTTTCAACAGCGCGGCGTGGGCCAGCTCAAACGCCGCCAACTCCATGATCACAAGGTCGGTGAACTTGCGGCCCAGCGCCTCCGCGCTGGTCCAACCGTAAAGCCGCTCGGCGCCCCGGTTCCAGTACCGTACCGTGTGGTCGAGCGCGCAGACGTAGATGGCGTCGTTGGTCGCGTCCAGCAGCGCCGCCTGTTTGCGAATCTGTTCCTCCGCCTGCTTGCGCTTGGTGATGTCGCGGAAGTTCCAAACGCGGCCGTAGTAGTGACCGTCCGCGCCGACCATCGGCGCCGAGTAGCGGTCGAACACCCGGCCGTCCTTGAGGATGAGTTCCTCCCGGCTGGTGTCCTGCTGATGCGCGTTGAGGTAGCGGACGCGTTCGAGAAACGCCGGGGGATCGGCCAGCTTGGTCGTCACAAACTGCAACACGGGTTTGTCATCTTTCAGTGCGACCAACTCC
Organism: Verrucomicrobiota bacterium; assembly: GCA_037139415.1. NCBI lineage: Bacteria > Pseudomonadati > Verrucomicrobiota > Verrucomicrobiota bacterium. The sequence continues at coordinate 43,173 of JBAXGN010000023.1, forward strand.
GGCGGGACTGCCCACAGTTCGATAAAACGGCGGTTGTACGACACGATCTTGTCGTCCGCATTGACCACGAGGATGCCATCAATCGAGGTTTCCTGTTGGGTGGCCAGCATGGCATTGCTGAATTTCAGATCCTCATCGGCCAGCTTGTGCGCGCGCCGATCAACGGCCTCGCGCAATTCCCGTTCGACGACGGGGCCTAACCGCGCCAGCTTGTCCTTCATGACATAGTTGCTCGCGCCGGCTTTCATGGCGGCGACGGCGTTGTCTTCGCCGAGGGTCCCGGAGACGAGGATGAACGGGATGTCCAGCCCGCGCTCCCGCAACAACTCCAACGCCTGCAAGCCATCGAATAGCGGCAGGCTGTAATCGGCCAGGACGATCTCCCAGCCTTGATTGAGTTCAGCCAGGAAATCCGCCTTGGTCTCGACCCGCTTCCACTCCGGCTCGTAGCCGCCGTGTTTCAGCTCATGCAGGACCAATTCCGCGTCGGCGGGGAGGTCTTCCAGAATCAGGACTTTGAGTTTCGTTGACATCGGTTTATCGCTCCTTTCTCAGAGGATGGGCGGCTGGTTCAGCAGCAGCCAGTAATAGCCCACCTGGCGCACGGACTCGCTGAACTGGTCGAAGTCCATGGGCTTTACAATGTAGCTGTTGACCCCCAGCTTGTAGCTTTCGATCACGTCGCGCTCCTCCCGCGAGGAGGTCATGATCACCACCGGCAACAACCGCATCCGCGCGTCACCGCGGATTTGCCGGAGCACTTCCATACCGTCCACCTTCGGCAACTTTAAATCGAGCAGGACCACTTTGGGCGGGTGGTTGGGACTCCGGCTTGCATACGCGCCCCGGCAGAAGAGGAAGTCGAGTGCCTCCGCGCCGTCGCGGACCACGTGGATGTTGTTGGCGAGGCGATTTTTCTTCAGCGTGTGCAGGGTTAACTCGACGTCGCTGGGGTTGTCTTCCACCAGCAGGATTTCGACTTCGTTTTCGGTTTTCATGGTTTGCGAGGTTCGGGGTTCAGCGTAAAATAAAAGGTCGCGCCGTGATCCACTTCGCCTTCGGCCCAGACGCGCCCGCCGTGGCGGTGGACCATCCGTTGCACGATGGCCAGGCCAATGCCGGTGCCTTCATACTCTTCCGCCCGGTGCAAGCGTTGGAACACGCCAAACAGTTTGTGGACATAGCGCATGTCAAAACCCGCGCCGTTATCGCGCACAAAGAAGACCGCCTCGCCGGCCTGGCAGCGGCATCCGATTTCAATGATCGCCGGATCGCGTTGGCGGGTGAATTTCAGCGCGTTGGAGATCAGGTTGACGAACACCTGTTTGAGCAATCCACGGTCGCCCCGGCAGGTGGGCAGCTCGCCCACTGTGATCGTGACGTGCCGCCCCGCCTGCTCGCCGCGCAGGAGTTCGAGCGCCGCTTGCACCAGCTCCGCCGGCGCAATGGTCTCGGCGGTCATCGCCTGCCGGTTGAGCCGCGATAGCGCCAGCAGATCGTCCACCAGATGGCCCATTTGCAGCGTGTTCGAGCGGATCAAGCCAAGGTAGCGTTGCGCTTCAGCCGGCAGTTGGGGCGCGTATTCATCCACCAGGATGCGCGAAAAACCGTCCACGGCCCGCAAGGGCGCGCGCAAATCATGCGAGACGGAATAACTGAACGCCTCCAGTTCTTTGTTGGCCGTTTGCAGTTCGGCGGTGCGGTCCTGGACGCGTTGCTCCAGTCCGGCATTGAGCCGGTGGACTTCCGCCTCGGCCCGCTTGCGCTCGGAGATGTCACGGATGTTACACTGGATCACCCGGCGGTGGTTCACCACATAGACGTTGCTGACGAATTCGACCTCGATCCGTCGGCCGTCAGCGGTTTCCAACGGTTTATCTTCGTAACGGATATATTCCTTTTGCTGGAGTTCCGCAAAGTTGTCCTGGTTGGCGACGATGTCTTTGAAGAAGCCCAGTTCCCAGATTTTCTTGCCGAGAAATACCTCGTGCGAAAAACCCAACATCTCGATCAAGAATGGATTCACATCCACAATCATCCCGGTCTCGGCATCCAGAATCAAGATGCCGTCGCGCGCCGCCTCGAACAACCGGCGATAGCGGACCTCCGAAGCGCGTAACGCCTCCGCGCTCCGTTTGCGCTCGGAGATGTCGCGGATATTGCACTGGATGACCTTGTGGTGATTTACCAGATAGACGTTGCTGACGAATTCGACCTCGATGCGCCGGCCGTCTTCGGTTTGCAACGGTTTGTCTTCGTAACGGACGTATTCCTTTTGTTGGAGTTCCGCGAAGTTGGCCTGGTTGGCGACGATGTCCTTGAAAAAGCCCAGTTCCCAGATTTTTTTACCCAGGAATTCCGCGTGTGAGAAGCCCAGCAGCTTGATCAAGAACGGATTCACATCCACGACCATCCCGGTGACGGCATCCAGGATCAAAATGCCGTCTTTGGCCGACTCGAAGAGCCGGCGATAGCGGACCTCCGAGGTGCGTAGCGCCTCCGCCGTCCGCTGGCGCTCCGTGACGCCGAGATTATGCCCCTCTTCAGCCGGAGGAATTTCGTTGCTTGTCATGGCATTGAACCATAACGAGTAAACGGGCGGATCGCTATGGGGTGTTTACCCCATGGCAAAGAGTCGTCGAAAGGGAAGTAGGGTTACACCCCATAGCGAAGGGCCAGTCGCCAGCGTACCCTGTTGGTGGCGTTAAAACCAACCGCGCCAATACAAAATAGAAAAGAACAAAATGAAAAAAAACAACCTGCTCGCGCTACTCGTAGCCTCGAGCGTCCTGTTAGTCAACCCGGCGTCCCTGCGCGCCTCCGACACCGATGACCGCATTGAGTCCTCGTTCGGAAAAACCCATGTGTACAAAACGTACCTCAAGCATGATTCGATCAAGGCCGAGTCCAAGGACGGAGTCGTCACCCTGACCGGAACGGTCGCCAAGGATTCCCATAAAACCCTGGCCGAAGACACCGTGGCAGGCTTGCCCGGCGTCACCAGTGTGGAAAATCGTCTGAAGGTCAAAGGCGAATGCCCAGCGGAACACTCGGACGGCTGGCTCGGCCTCAAAGTGGAAACCGCGCTCCTATTCCATCGCAACGTGAGCACCACGAAGACCGATGTGGATGTGAAAGACGGCGTCGCCACCTTGACCGGCGAAGCCACCAGCGAAGCGCAAAAGGAACTGACCGGCGAATATGCCAAGGATGTCGAGGGTATCAAAGAGGTGAAAAACAAGATGACGGTGGTGGCGTCCCCGGCCAAACCGGCTGAGACAATCGGCGAGAAGATTGACGACGCCTCGATCACGGCACAGGTCAAATCCTCATTGGTGGCGCATCATTCCACGAGCGCGATGAAAACCAAGGTCACGACGACGGATGGCGTGGTCACGGTGAGCGGTGTCGCCAAAAATGACGCCGAAAAGAGCTTGGTCACCAAGCTTGTCACGGACATTGACGGCGTGACTAACGTGATTAACAACATGACCATCGCGGTACCGGTGGCCAGCAACTGAACTGGCGGATTGCGGTTGCTGGCGCGCTAGCACCAGCAACCACAATCGCCCAAACCAACAAACCAACAAACTGGAGAAATACCATGAATCCCAAGACCATTATTGCCGTCATCCTGGTGACGCTCGGCATTGTGGTGCTCGCTTATTCGGGCATCACCTTCAAGACTCCGGGGAAACCGATTGAGTTCCTCGGTATGCATGTGGAAACCACCCACAGCCACTTTATCCCGCCGGTCGTCGGCGCCTTGGCGCTCGTTGGCGGGATCGTGTTGCTGGTGGTGAAACCCCGGCAGATCTAGCCCGCCCGGCACCTTAACGGTTGCCACCGCCTTACCTCGGCGGCCAGGTTAAACCATACCCTGGCTCAGTGGTGTACTGCGGTGGAGCGATGAACATGCGGAACCCCATACAAATGGCAGCGCGACAGTTGCGGGATTGGATGGCGCAGCAGGCGCGTCCGCATCCCGTCGCGAGCGACCCGCCATTGCGGGCGGAGTTGTTCAGCCTCGAACAACTGGGACGTCATGCCCAGGCGCTGGCGGCGCAGCATCAGGTCGTCCTGCGGCGCGGCTCCCATACCCTGCTGGCCCGGCTGGACCAAAACGAGCAGATCCTTAAAAACTACAACCGCTCGACCTACGCCGCCGATCAAACCCGGCGCGTCACCCACGCCGCCGAGTGGCTGCTGGATAACTTCTACCTGATCGAAGAGCAGATTCAAATGGCCCGGCGGCATCTCCCCCTGGGCTATAGCCGGGAGCTGTCCCGCCTCCTGACCGGCCCTTCCGCCGGCCTTCCCCGCGTGTATGACTTGGTGCTCGAGTTAATTTCGCACGTGGACGCGCAGATTGACGCCGAATCGTTGCGCGCCTTCGTCGCGGCTTACCAAACGGTGTCCGCCTTGAAAATGGGCGAGCTGTGGGCGGTGCCGATTATGCTGCGGCTGGCGCTGATTGAGAATCTGCGCCGGGTCACCGCCCGCCTGGTGGTCGCCCGGCATGATCGCGACCTCGCGGACTTGTGGGTGAACCGCTTGCAGGACATGGCGGAGAAGCATCCGTCGCACCTCGTCGTCGTGGTGGCGGATATGGCGAAGGCGGAACTGTCCCTGTCCAGCGCATTCGTCGCGGAGTTCTGCCAGCGCTTATCCCGCCAAAACCCGGTGGTCCACCTGGCGCGGAGCTGGCTCGAACAGCGGCTCACGGAGCAAGGGCTGTCCATCGAGGCGCTCGTGCATCAGGAGAGCCAGAACCAGGCGGCCGACCAAGTGTCCATCAGCCACACCATTATCAGCCTGCGCTTCCTCGGCGCCCTGGATTGGCGGGATTTTGTGGAGGAGCTGAGCGTGGTGGAGCAGACGTTGCGCACGGATCCGGCGCGGGTTTATGGCACGATGGATTTTGCCACACGCGATCGCTACCGTCATGCAGTGGAGGCCCTCGCCCGGCATAGCCATATATCCGAGACCGACGTCGCGCGTCGTGCCATCGGATTCGCCGAGGACGCCGCGCGGGAGCACGGGCGCGCGGCGCGCACCGCCCACGTGGGCTACTACCTGATTGACAAAGGGCAGGCACCCTTGGAGCGCGCCATCGTCGTGCGCTGGCCGTGGCGGACTGGCCTTGAACGTGGGGTGCGCCGGTTCCCGATGGTCGTCTATGCCGGCGGCATCAGCCTGCTGACCGCGCTCGGGACGTTCGGGTTGGTGCAGCAGGCCCTGGCTCTGGAGGTCGCGGGCTGGCGGCTCATTTTCTTCATCCCCATCTTCCTGCTGTGCGCCAGCCAACTGGCAGTCGCGCTGCTCAATTGGCTATCCACGCTGCTCGTGCTGCCCCACCTGCTCCCCCGCCTGGATTACTCCGCCGGCATCGCGCCCGAATGCCGCACCATGGTGGCCGTGCCCACCCTGCTGACCAGTGCCAGCGGCATTGCCCAGCTCATTGAAACCATCGAGATTCATTACCTGGCGAACCGGGATTCAAACCTGTTCTTCGCGCTGCTGACGGATTTCCGCGATGCGCCGGCGGAGAGCATGCCGGAAGACGGGGCGCTGCTGCAGCGGGTGCAGGCCGGCATCGAACTGCTGAACCAAAAATACCAATCCGACCGACCCGGCATCTTCTTTCTGTTCCACCGGCCGCGCCGCTGGAACGCGGTGGAAAACCTTTGGATGGGTTATGAACGCAAGCGGGGCAAGCTGACGGAGTTCAATGCGGTGCTGCGTGGCGGAGCGCGAGACTGCTTTTCGGTGATCATTGGTGATCCGGCACTCTTTCCGGGCATTAAATTTGTCATCACGCTGGACACGGATACCCAACTGCCGCGCGAGGCCGCCCGTCAGTTGGTGGGGACGATTGCCCATCCGCTGAACCGGCCCCAGTTCGATGCGGTGCGCGGGATTGTCACCGAGGGCTACAGCATTTTGCAGCCGCGCGTGGGCGTGAGCCTGCCCAGCGCCGGTCGCTCCTGGTTTGTGAAACTGTTTGCGGGCGACGTCGGCATTGACCCCTACACGCGGGCGGTTTCGGACGTCTATCAGGATCTGTTCCAGGAAGGCTCCTTCATCGGGAAAGGAATTTACGATGTGGACGCGTTCCAGCAAGCCTTGCGGGGCCGCTTTCCGGAAAACGCGGTGCTGAGTCACGATTTGATCGAAGCGTGCCATGCCCGCTCGGCGCTCGTCAGCGATGTGGAGTTTTACGAGGAATATCCCGCGCGCTACAACACCGACATCAACCGGCGGCACCGTTGGATTCGCGGCGACTGGCAGATTGCCCAGTGGCTGTTGCCCCGGGTTCCGGGGCCGGATGCCCGGCGCATCGCCAACCCGCTCTCCGGCCTGTCGCAATGGAAGATTTTCGACAACCTGCGGCGCAGCCTGATCCCGGCGGCGCTGATGCTTTTATTGCTCGGCAACTGGATGTTGCTGCCGGAACTGGGCGGCATCGGGCCGCTGCTGGTGCTGGTGATCGTTGGGCTGCCCGGCGTGTTATCGTCGGTCATCGAAGTGTTTCGCAAGCCGGAGGAACTGCCGCTGCGGCTGCATCTGCGGGGCATGGTCGGATCGTGCGGCCGCCAGCTCGGTCAGGCATTGCTCACCTTCGCGTTTTTACCGTACGACGCGTTTATCAGCCTGGATGCCATCGGGCGGACGCTGCTGCGGTTGTTCATCACCCGCAAACGCCTCCTGGAATGGCAAACGGCCGGCGATTCTGAACGCGCGGCCGGCGCGGATCTGAAGGCGTTTTGTGTGACCATGTGGATCGCACCGGCCGTCGCGCTGGCGAGCGGGTGTTTCCTGGCCGTAATGCAGCCCGGCCAGTTGCTGCTGGCGGCGCCCATCCTGGTTCTTTGGCTGAGCGCGCCGTGGATCGCCTGGCGGATCAGCCAGCCGATCACCCCGCTGGTGCCTGTGCTGAAGGCCGAACAATGGGCGTTCCTCGGCCAGACCGCGCGCAAGACCTGGCGTTTTTTTGAAACCTTTGTCTCCGCCCGGGAAAACTGGCTGCCGCCGGACAACTATCAGGAAGAGCCGGGGCCGGTCATTGCCACGCGCACTTCGCCCACGAACATGGGGCTGGCGTTGCTGGCCAACCTGGCGGCCTGCGACTTCGGCTATCTGCCGGTCAGCCAACTGCTGTTGCGCACCCGGAACACCTTCGCCTCCATGCAGCGCCTGGAGCGGTACCGAGGCCATTTCTATAACTGGTATGAGACGCGCCAACTCAAGCCGCTGCTCCCGCTCTACATCTCCAGTGTGGACAGCGGCAATCTCGCGGGGCATCTGCTGACCCTCGGCGCCGGCTTGGGAGAACTCCCTGGCCAGCCCATTCTCCCGTCCCGGCTTTTTCCCGGCCTGCGCGACACCGTGTCCATTCTGCGCGAACTGGATGGCAAAAATCCCGCGCTGAAAAGTCTGGACGCCGAGTTGGCGGACGCGCCGGCCACGCTCAGCGCCGGGTTTGCGTTGCTGCGCCGGGTGTCGGACCAGGCTACCCGGATGGCCGCCGCCCTGAGCCCCGAAGCGGGAGACGAATTGCAATGGTGGGCCCAGGCCCTGGCGCGGGATTGCCGGGAGCATTTGGAGGATTTGACCTTCCTGGCGCCGTGGCTGGCTTCGCATTGCGGAATGCGGAATGCGGAATGCGGAACTAACAGGCAACACCTCACGCCGCCGCCTGGCAGTCTCGAGGAAAAGCTCGCCGGGCTCAACCAGCACCCCACGTTGCGCGAGGTGGCGGAGTTGGACCGCACATTGAGTCCCTTGATCGAAGCGGCGCTGCAAGAGAGCGCCGGGGGCGTTTCCCCCTCTCCCGATGAGGCGAGCGCCCGGCTCGCGGAATGGTTGCGCTGTTTGCGCGAAGGCGGCGACCATGCCCGCCAGCGCCTGCTCGCGTTAACGGCCTTGGTCAAGCAATGCGGTGAGTTGGCGGCGATGGATTTCACCTTTTTGTTCGATCCGGTGCGGGATTTGTTTGCCATCGGATACAACGTCACCGAACGCCGACTCGACCCGGGTTTTTATGATCTGTTGGCTTCCGAGGCGCGGCTGTGCAGTTACGTCGCCATCGCCCAGGGACAGGTGGCGCAAAAGCACTGGTTCTCGCTGGGCCGGCTGTTGGTCGCGGCACGGGGCGAGCCGGTGCTGGTCTCCTGGGGCGGGTCGCTGTTTGAATACCTGATGCCGCTGCTGGTCATGCCCAACTACGAAAACACGTTGCTCGATCAATCGTATCAGGGGGCCGTGGCGCAACAAATCGCGTATGGTCGGCTGCACGGTGTGCCGTGGGGTGTTTCCGAATCCGGCTACAATCGGACAGACGTGGAACTGAACTATCAATATCGCGCTTTTGGAGTGCCGGGACTGGGTTTGAAGCGCGGCTTGGGGGAGGATCTGGTCATCGCGCCGTATGCTTCCCTGATGGCGCTGATGGTTGCGCCCCGGGAAGCGTGCGAAAACCTGGAACGCCTGGCCGCCGAGGGGCGCGCGGGCGCGTATGGTTTTTACGAGGCGGTGGATTACACCCCGGCGCGTCTGCCGCCCGGCCAGACCAGTGTCACCATCTGATCGTTCATGGCGCATCACCAGGGGATGGGGCTGCTGGCGCTGGCGGATGTGTTGCTCAATCATCCCCTGCAACGATGTTTCCTGGCGTGTCCATTTTTCAAAGCGGCCGAATTATTATTGCAGGAACGCGTGCCGCATACCGCTGCCCAGGTGCTTTCCGAAGCGGTGGGCTTGGGGGGATCGCGGAAGCTGGCTGGCGAAGGCGAAAGCAGCATGCGCATCTTTACCAATCCCGTCTTGCACGCACCCGAGGTGCATCTGCTGTCCAACGGCCGGTATCATGCGGTGGTCAGCAACGCGGGGGGCGGCTACAGCCGCTGGCGCGACCTGGCGGTGACCCGCTGGCACGAGGATGCCACGCGCGATTGCTGGGGGACGTTCATCTATTTGCGCGACGTGGATACGGGGGAATTTTGGTCGGCGGCGTATCAGCCCACCTTGCGCGCCATGAAGGGCAGCGAAGCGATCTTCACCCAGGCGCGTGCCGAATTCCGTCATCACCATGCCGGCCTGGAAATCCACACTGAAATCAGCGTTTCGCCGGAGGACGATGTGGAATTGCGGCGCGTGACGATTACGAATCACTCCCACGCAAAACGGAGCATCGAGCTGACCAGTTACGCCGAGGTGGTCCTGGCGCTCCCGGCGGCGGACGCGGCCCATCCCGCCTTCAGCAATTTGTTCGTGCAAACGGAATTCGTGCGGCCACATGCCGCCCTGCTGTGTACCCGCCGCCCCCGCTCGGAAGGCGAGCGGCCGCCGTGGCTCCTCAACTTGATGGTGGGGCAAGGCGGTGAACAGGGAACCCTTTCGTGGGAAACGGACCGCGCCCGCTTTATCGGCCGCGGCCGGACTCTGGTCCGTCCGGCGGCCATGCTGGAGGCGGCACCGCTTTCCAACACTGCCGGCTCCGTTCTGGATCCCATTGTCGCGTTGCGCCGCACAGTCACGCTGGCACCCCATGAAACGGCCCGCGTGGATTTCGTCCTGGGCGTGGCGGAAACCCGGGAAGCGGCGCTGGTACTGGTCGAAAAATATCACAACCCCCGCATGGCTGATCGCGCCTTGGACCTTGCCTGGACGCACAGCCAGGTCACCTTGCGGCACCTCAATGCCTCGGAGGCCGAGGCCCAGCTTTATGCGCGATTGGCCGGCACGTTGATCTATGCCAACCCCGCCCGGCGCGCCACGCCCGGCGTGTTGCTCGGCAACCGGCGCGGCCAAAGCGGACTGTGGAGTTATGGCATCTCCGGCGACGCGCCGATTGTCCTGCTGCGGATCAGCGACCCGGCCAAAATCGAGATCGTGCAACAGCTCATCCAGGCGCACTCCTACTGGCGCATGAAAGGCCTGGCGGTGGAACTGGTTATTTTGAACGAAGACGTTTCGGTGTATCGCCAGCCCTTGCACGACCAGATCATCAGCCTGATCGCCTCGGGGATTGAAGCGCAGATGATGGACAAGCCGGGCGGGATCTTTGTCCGGCGCCTGGAGCAGGTTTCCAGTGCGGACCGCATCCTCCTGCAATCGGTGGCGCGGCTGATTTTGGTGGACGAACAGGGCACGTTGGCCGAACAATTGGAACGCCCCGGCAGCGCCGAACTGCTGATCCCGGAGTTGACGCCCACCCGGTCCACGTTCCGTGATTCCCATCAATTTGCGCCGCTGCCGCCGCGGGCGTTGCTTTTCCATAACGGCCTGGGGGGCTTCACGCCCGATGG